>NZ_JCANQV010000034.1:0-29805 GCF_059553635.1 Candidatus Streptomyces philanthi | reverse complement strand
GTTGACGACGATGACGAGGGGGCGGTCCTTGGCGACCGCGATGTTGTTGAGCGCTTCCCAGGCCATGCCGCCGGTGAGGGCGCCGTCACCGATGACGGCGACGATGTGGTCGTCCTTGCCGCGGACCTGGTTGGCCTTGGCGAGTCCGTCGGCCCAGCCCAGCACCGTCGAGGCATGACTGTTCTCGATCACATCGTGATCGGATTCCGCCCGCGACGGATAGCCGGAGAGACCACCTTTGGCACGCAGTTTGGTGAAGTCCTGACGCCCGGTGAGCAGCTTGTGGACGTAGGACTGATGCCCGGTGTCGAAGAGGACCCGGTCCTTCGGCGAGTCGAAGACCCGGTGCAGGGCGATGGTCAGCTCGACCACACCGAGGTTCGGGCCGAGGTGCCCCCCGGTGCGGGAGACCGCGTCGACCAGGAAGCCGCGGATCTCGCCGGCGAGCTCGTCGAGCTGCTCCGGCGCGAGCCGGTCCAGGTCACGCGGCCCCGTGATGCGGTTCAGCAACGCATACCCGTCGCTCGTCTGGCGCGCTTCGCGCGGCACCTTCTGCACTGTGCCTCCTTGCTGTCGGGACGTCGAGCTGGTCGTGCTTGCCGATCAGCCGAGTCTAATGTTCCGTCCTTGACGGCGACCGGCGGGCCTTGCGATGTATGTCACTCAGGTGACCGGTGTGATCCGGCCGGGGGCAGAACACGGTCCGGCCCCCGCCGGAAAAGCACCGATGGGGGCCGGATGCGCCGGATACCGGTCAGGTCCGTCCGGCCGTCTTCTGCGTACGGCGGGAGACCGAGTCGATCACCACGGCGGCCAGCAGGACCGCGCCCGTGATCATGTACTGGATCTCGCTGGCCATGCCCAGCAGGTTCAGACCCTGCTGGATGGACTGGATCACCAGCATGCCCAGCAGCGCGGACCAGATCTTGCCGCGGCCGCCGAAGAGGCTGGTGCCGCCGATGACGGCCGCCGCGATCACGTTCATCAGGGTGTTCCCGGAGCCCAGGTTCTTCGTCGCACCGCCGGAGAGGCTGGCGATGAAGAGACCGCCGAACGCCGCGAGCATGCCGGAGATCGCGAAGACCGTGACCCGGACGGTGGCCACGTTGATGCCGGCCCGGCGGGCGGCCTCGGCGTTGCCGCCGACGGCGAAGACCTTCCGCCCGTAGGCGGTGCGGCGCACCACGAGGTCGGCGACGACCAGGACGGCGAGGAAGAGGACCAGGGCCAGCGGCAGGCCGCGGGCGCCGGACGGCTCGTTCAGGACGAAGGCGACCGCGAACGCGATCACCGCGACCACGCCGGTACGCAACGCGATCTCGCCGGCCGGCCGGGCGGTCAGACCCGCCCTCCCCCGCCGCCGGGCGTCCAGCAGCTGCGATCCCGCGTGGACGAGCACCGCGACGAGGGCGAGCCCGTAGGCGGCGGCCTTGTCCTCGAAGTAGTAGCCGGTCAGGCTCTCCACCACACTGCCGCTGGGCGTGTTGATGGAGCCCTCCTTGCCCATCAGCCAGATCTGCAGTCCGCTCCAGCCGAGGAATCCGGCGAGGGTGACGACGAAAGCGGGCACGCCGATCTTGGCGAAAAAGAAGCCGTGCAGCGTACCGATGGCCGCGCCGGCGGCGACGGCGATCAGCACCGCGAGCCAGTCGCCGACCCCGTGGGTGACGCTGAGGACGGCCCACACCGCCGCGCCGACGCCCGCGACCGAGCCGACCGAGAGGTCGATCTCGCCGAGCAGCAGCACGAAGACGATGCCGACGGCCATGATGCCGAGGCCCGAGGTGTAGACGCCGATGTTGGCGAGGCTTCCGGCGGACAGGAAGCTGCTGTTCTTGTACTGGAAGACGACCGCGATGATCACCAGGCCGACGACGACGGGGAGGGAGCCCAGCTCTCCCCCGCGTATCCGCCGCGCGAAATCGTCGAGGTAGCCGCCAAGGCCCTGCTGACGGACGAGCAGCCGGGGGTCGGCCGCGTCCTGCCGGGGCGCCTTGCCGGTGAGGTCGCTCATGCCCCGGTCTCCTTCTTCTGCTGCGTGGTGCGGTCCCTGCGGCGGGTGACGGCGTTGTCCGAGGCGCCGGTGATGGCGGCGATGATCTCCTCGTGGGAGGTGTCGGCCACGTCGAAGACGCCGTTGTTGCGGCCCAGCCGCAGGACCGCGACGCGGTCGGCGACGGCCAGCACATCGGCCATGTTGTGGCTGATGAGGATGACCCCGAGGTCGCGTTCGCGCAGCCGCTCGACGAGGTCGAGGACCTGGGCGGTCTGCTCGACGCCGAGGGCCGCGGTCGGCTCGTCGAGGATGACGACCTTGGGCTCGCCGATCAGGGCGCGGGCGATGGCGACGACCTGGCGCTGGCCGCCGGAGAGCGCGGCGACCGGGATGCGGACGCTGGGGATGCGGATGGACAGGGTGTCCAGCAGCTCCTTCGCGCGCTTCTCCATCGCGATCTCGTCGAGGACGCCGGCGGTGCGGATCTCGTTGCCGAGGAAGAGGTTGGCGACGACGTCGAGGTTGTCGCAGAGCGCGAGGTCCTGGTAGACGGTGGCGATGCCGAGGTTCTGGGCGTCGTGCGGCCGGGTGACGCGTACCGGCCTGCCCTCCCACTCGATGTCGCCCTCGTCGACGGGGTGGACGCCCGAGACGGTCTTGACCAGGGTGGACTTGCCGGCGCCGTTGTCGCCGACCAGGGCGACGACCTCACCGGGGCGGATCTCCAGCGTGACGTCCGTGAGCGCCTGGACGGCGCCGAACCGTTTGGAGACCTTGCGCAACGCCAGCACGGGCGCAGCGGACACGTGAATCATCTCCTTCACCGCCGTCACACCGGCGGGGATGGTGGTGCGCGGGGGGCGCGGGGGCAGTGCGAGGTGCGGTACCGGCCGGGGGACGGGGGCCGGCACCGGGGCGCGGGCATGCACAGGGGCGGGACCGCGGGGCGCGGCGCGGCCCCGCCCGGCGGGGTCACTTGATGCCGGCCGCCTCGCAGGCCGTCCGGACGTTGCCGGCGCAGAGCTGGGCCGGCGTGTAGACCTTGTCCTCGAGGATCGTGTCCTTGATGGTGTCCTTGGTCACGATCTGGGCGTCGTAGAGCTTGGCGGGGATGCCCTTGATGTCGCCGCTGAGGCTGTCGACCTTGGCGGGCGTCAGGGAGTCGGTCTTCTCGCCCTTGAGCAGCTTGACCGCGATCTCGGCCGTGGTGTCGGCCTGCGGCTTGATCTGCTTGTAGATGGTGAAGGACTGCTCGCCCTTGAGAATCCGCTGGAGGCCCGCGAGCTCGGAGTCCTGGCCGCCGACGGGAACCTTGACGCCCTGCTGCTTGAGGGCGGTGACGATGCCGCCGGCCATGCCGTCGTTGGCGGAGTAGACGCCCTGGAAGCCGTGCTTGCCGAGGGAGTCGACGGCCGCGCTCATCTTCTTGTTGGCCTCGTCCGGCGACCAGTCCGGGATGTCCTGCTCGTAGACGATCTTCTTGACCTGCTTGTCGAGGACGCTGTGGGCGCCCCGCTTGAAGAACGGCGCGTTGGCGTCGGTCGGCGAGCCGTTGATCATGACGACATCGCTGTCCCCGGCCTTGTCCCCGAGCGCCTTGACCAGGGCCTCGCCCTGGAGGCGGCCGATCTTCTCGTTGTCGTAGGAGACATAGGCGGAGATCGGGCCCTCGGCCAGCCGGTCGTACGCGACGACCTTGACGTCCTTCTTGGCGGCCTGGGCGACCCAGGACTTGGTGGCCTTGTAGTCGACCGGGTCCAGGACGATCACCTTGACGCCCTGGGTGAGCAGCGCGTCGAACTGCTTCTTCTGGGTCTCGGTGTCCTGTGCGGCGTTGTTGTACTTGACCTTGCAGTCGCCGCACAGCGCATGGATCTTCGCCTCCATGAGGGGGCGGTCGAAGGTCTCGTAGCGCGTGGTCTTGTTCTCCGGCAGCAGCAGGCCGATGGTTCTGTCGTCGCCACCGCCGCCGCTCTTGCCGCTGTCGCCGGCCTTGCCGCAGGCGGCCACGGAGAGAGCCATCGACACGGCGGTGGCGCCTATCACGGCGCGACGCGTCCAGATGTTCATAGGATTACCTCCCTGACATGACCGCGTCGATGCGGCCGAGGTGGCTGGCAGTCAACTCGGCCGTCCCGCGCACCGTCAAGGAGTAAATCCTTAACGAGATGACAACGGTGCCATCCGTTTGGCGACTGAACTCACTGATCTTTCTCAGGAGGGCGTCGGCGCCGCGTCGCCCACCCCGTCCAGCAGGCTCGCGTCCCCCATCTCGCTCAGGACGAGGGCGAGCGCGCCCAGCACCTCGGCACGACCGCCGAGCGTCCCCGTCACCAGGCTCAGCTGCCGCGCCGCGCTGGGGATCGCGTACCGCGAGACGGAATCTCGGATCGGCGCCAGCACCAGCTCACCGGCCTCGGCGAGATCCCCGCCCAGCACCACCCGGCTCGGGTTGAGCAGATTGCACAGGTTCGCCACACCACTGCCGACATGCCGCCCGACGTCCCCGATCACCCTGCGGCATCCCGGATCGCCCTCCCGCGCCAACCGCACCATCCGCGCCATGGTCAGATCGGGGCCGTGGCTCGGCCGGAGCAGCGGCAGCACGTAGCGGGCCGCGGTGAACGTCTCCAGGCAGCCCCGGTTGCCGCAGCGGCAGACCGGCCCGGACTCGTCCAGCGTGATGTGCCCGATCTCCCCCGCCGTGCCGCCCGGCCCGCGGTAGATCCGCCCGTTGATCACCAGACCGGCGCCGACACCGCTGGCGACCTTGATGTACGCCAGGTCGGTGGCACCGCGGCCACTGCCCCACACCAGCTCGCCCAGCGCGCCGAGGTTGGCGTCGTTGTCGACGTGGACGGGCACACCGAGGCGCCCGGACAGCTCCTCCCCCGGCCGCGTACCGCTCCAGCCCGGCAGGATCGCCGTCGACCCGAGGGTGCCGGACTCGACGTCGATCGGGCCGGGCACGCCCAGGCCCACACCGATGATCTTGCCGGGGGCGACACCGGTCTCCGCCACCAGCTCACCGACCAGCCGCTCCGCCCGGTCCAGGCCCTCCGCGGCGGAGGCGTCCACATCGATCGGCTCGGAGCGCTCGGCGAGCACGGCGTGCGCGAGGTTGCCGATCGCGACACGCAGATGGGAATGGCCGAAATCGACCCCGACGACGATGCCCGCGTCCCCCGAGAGGGAGACGCTGCGGGCCCGGCGCCCGCCCGCGGAGGTGGGCGTCACCTCGACCGTGCCGCCGTCCTTCAGTTCCCGGACGATGTTGGAGACGGTGGCCGCGGACAGCCCCGTACCGCGGGCGATCTCCGCCTGTGTCAGGGAACCGGCCATGCGCACCGCGCGCACCACCCGTTCCAGATTCGCCCGGTGAAGCGAGGACTGCGACCCCGGAGTCTCCATCGACCCATCCACTCCCGCCTGGGACGGACGGCACGACGGCCGCCCGCCGGCCGGACCCCACCAACGGCGCCCGGCTTGTCTCCAACATGTGAATCTAAGCTGAGCTGCCCGGGTCGCCTCCCGTCAAGTCCTCGGAACCGGCACCCGCCCCTGCCGCACCGGCCGTCCCTCCTCTCACACGGAAGCCGCCCGCCGCGCCATGGGCTGCGGGCGGCGCGGCGGCTACTTCAGCGCGCCCGCGGTCAGGCCCGCCACCACCTGGCGCTGGAAGACGATGTACGCCGCGAGGACCGGCAGCATCGCGATGGTCAGGCCCGCGAACAGCCCCGACCAGTCGCCCTTGTACCCCTGGCTCACCGCCAGCGCCACCAGCCCCTGCGTCAGCACCTTCTTGTTCTCGTCGCCGACGTTGAGCACCGTCGGCAGCAGGTACTGGTTCCACTGCCCGAGGAAGTTGAAGATGCCGACACTGATCAGGCCGGGCCGGGCCATCGGCAGCATCACCTGGAAGAAGGTGCGGGTGTGCGAGGCGCCGTCGATGAGTGCCGCCTCCGCCACCGAGGTCGGCAGCGTACGGAAGAACCCGCAGAGGAAGAAGACGGTGAACGGCAGCGAATAGGCGATGTAGACCAGGATCAGCCCGTAATAGGTGTCCAGCAGCGCCATGTTCTTCATGACGAAGAACAGCGGGACCACCGACAGGATGATGGGGAACCCCATACCGCCGACGAAGAGGAAGTACAGGAAGCGGTTGCCGGGGAAGTCGAAACGGGCCAGCACATAGGCGGCCATCGCACCCAGCAGCATCGTCCCGATCAGCGAACCGCCCACCACGATGAGCGAATTCAGGAAGTACTGGCCCATGTTCGCCTTGCCCCAGGCACGCGACCAGTTGTCGAAGTGCAGGGCCGACGGCAGGCTCCAGGGCGATCCGAAGATCTCGGTGTCGTCCTTGAAGGAATTGATCACCGCCCATATCAGCGGCATGGTGACCAGAAGTCCCCAGATCACCAGGACACCGTGGGAGAAGACGTTGAGGACGCCCTCACCGCGCCCCGCGCCACGGCGCCGCCCGCCGCCGGCCGGGCCCGCGGATTCCGTCTGCGCACTCATCAGAACTCCAGTCGTTCACGCCGGCCCAGCCGCGTGACCACGGCCGCGAAGACAAGGGCCACGATCAGCAGGGACACGCCGATGGACGTCGCATATCCGGCCTGCCCGTCGCGGAACGTCTTCTGGTAGACGTACAGCGGAAGCACCTCGGTCGAATAGTCCGGGCCGCCCGGCCCCACGCTCATGATCTGGACGAAGGCGAACGCCGAGACGTCGAGCGCGAGAATGCCCATGTAGACCCAGCCGGTCTGCACGGTGTCCCACAGCAGCGGCAGGGTGATCCGGAAGAACGTGGTGAAACGGTTCGCGCCGTCCAGCAGCGCCGCCTCGTAGAAATCCCTCGGAATGGAACTCATCCCGGCCGAGAACAGCACCACATAGAAACCGACGTTGGCCCACACCATCGCACCCATGACACACCACAGGGCGAGCTGCGGATCGCCCAGCCAGTTCGGCTGCACATGGTCGAGACCGACCGCCTTGAAGAAGGAATTGAGGGCGCCGCTCTCGGGGTTGTAGGCGAACTGGAAGAGCAGGGCGACGATCGGGACCGACAGTACCTGCGGAAAGAAGTACACGATCTTGTAAGCGCCCGAACCGCGCACCCCGCCGATGACCGCCCGTTTTCTGCGGCGGCCACCGACATTGAGCATGAAGGCGAAGAACAGGCCGAGCGAGAGCGTCACCACCGGCAGCAGCAACAGCAACGTCACACTGTTGCCGACGGCGGCCCAGAAGACGCTGTCCTGGAACAGCCGGGCGTAGTTCCCGAAGCCGATCATCTTGAAGTCGGGGCTGAGCCCCGTCCAGTCCGTGAAGGAATAGTAGATCGCCTGCACGAACGGTGAGATCACAAAAACCGCGTAGATCACCAGCGGGACGACGAGAAATCCCGCGATGAAACGGTACCTACCGTGCCGCATGACCACCGAACCCGTTCTCTGCCTGCGGATACCGCCGCTGATGACACATCGGGCGTACCGGTCAGCGCTGGTACTTCTTGACGCTGGAGTCGTCGCGGGTCTCGTCCGCGTACTTCTGGATCTTGGCGATGGCCTCGTCGGGTGTCATCCGGCCGGCCATCATCTCGCCGATCGCGCCGACGCCGATCCGCTCCTTCTGGAGCGCCACATACCAGTCCTGGAGCCGGGGATTGACGATGTTCCGCCCGGCCTTCTCCAGCGCCCGCTGCGCGGAGGCGAGGCCCGGCGGGAGGGTGACGCCGTCGGTGCCGCCGTCGAGCGAGGTCAGTGAGGAGACCTGCCGGATGAAATTCCGCGCGGCCTTTTTGCTGAGCATGATGCGCAGCATTTCCATGCCGCCCTCGGCGTTCTGCGCCTTCTTCGGGACGATGAACGGTTCGCCGCCGGAGGCCCAGAGCGTACCGAAAGGCATCTTGTCCGCGCCGGAGAGGGAGGACGGCGCGCCGACCGCGAGGTCGAAGTCCGGATTCTTCGCGATCTGCTTGGCGGATTCGTTCTCCACCCACGAACCGTTGGGGATGAAGAGGGCCTTGCCATCGGCCCACGCCTTCTGCGACTGAAGGTGGTCGAGCCCCGGCGAACCCTGGAGGACGTACCCCTTCTTGTAGAGCTCGTAGTAGGCGTCGAACGCGGCCTTCACGGCCGGGTCCTTCCAGGCGTTCGGCTCCAGATTGTCGATCCGCCGCAGCACCTCCGCACCGCCGATCTTGGCGATGAACGGGTAGAGGCTGAAGGGCAGGTAGTAGGGGTACTTACCGGGATAGGTCCAGCCCGCGATGCCCTTCTTCTTCGCCCTGGCGCACAGGGCGAGCATCTCGTCCCAGGTCTCGGGGTATTCCGCGTCGAGTTTCCGGAGGTTTCCCTTCGAGTACCAGACGCCGTAGACCGTGTAGGCGTAGTAGAGAATCCAGGTCTCCTTGCCGCCGAAGCGGCCCATCTCGACGACGCCGGGGCGCAGGGTGTCACGCACCTTCTTGGCGGGGTCGTCGAGGGACGGGGCATCGAGGAGGGGGGTGAGGTCGGCGAGCTGGTCCTTGGCGACGAGGGTGCCGAAATCCATCTGCTCGGCGCCGGAGTTGTCGACGAGGTCCGGCGGGTTCTCGCCGTTGAAACGCGTCTGGAGGGTGGACTGGATCTTCTGTGTCGAGCTGAGCTTGACCTTGCCCTCGGTCTTCGGGAAGGCCCGTACGTAATCGGCCTGGGCGTCCTTCGCGTACTTGTCGCCGAATCCACCGTCGAAAATCACGACATCGAGGCCCGCGGCATCATTGACGGCCAGCGGGTTCTTCGCCGATTTCTTGCCCTTGGCGACCTTTTCGTTGCCCTCGCCGGAGGAGCTGGCGCAGGCCGAGAGAACGCTCATGGCCGGTATCGCGACGATGCCCAGGGCCGCCGCGCGTTTCACCAGATCACGGCGGTTGAATTCCGAGGTGGGTCCCATGCTCGTGTCCTCGCCTTCGTCAGGACTCGGGCGGTGTACCGGAGCCGCCCCGGGCACCGCGGGTCTATCGGATGGTGCAGGGTCGTACGGGATGTGCGCCGGGCGTGCCGGAATGCCGCGGAGGCATCTTCCGATGCCCGCGATTCCCCCGGTTTTACGGCCTGTTGAACCGGCCGTTCAGGTGCCGACAGGTATAGTCCACTTCCGGTCGCCTGGGCAAGATCGAACGCAAGGTCGGCCGGCGTCTTTCCCTAGTTGAGACCTCCGCGCCGCCCACCGGGCGCCGCGGCCCTTCCTTTCTGCCCGCACCGGCACCCTTGACACCCGGGGCACCCCACTCCTTACTGGTCTCTGCACCGCGCAACTGACAACGATGTCACGCCTGTTGAGGGGCCCGCATGCGTCACAGACACCGGCACGTCCACCGCGCCGTCTCCCGCCCGGCCGCCCTGGTGGCGGCCGCACTGCTCGCCGTCACCGCCCTCGGCCCGGCCGCCCGGGCCGCCCCGCCCCTGGCATCCGGGCCCGCGGCGGAATTCCGTTCCTCCTTCGAGGCCGGCCAGCCCGCTCCGGACTGGAACAGCACCGCCGAGACCGGTCCCGACGGCCGCCCGAAGGTCTCCGGCGTCCGGCCCGAGACCGCCCCCGCGGCGCCCGGGATGACCACCGTGACCGACACCGGCCCCGCCTCCTCCCCCACCGCCAAGGCGCACGCCGGGTTCTCCGGCCGCCACGCGCTGCGCTACGGCGGCACCCACACCGCCCCAGGCCGCGGCTACGCCTACAACAAGATCTTCGACGTGCGTCTGCCCGTCACCCGGTCCACCACCCTCTCGTACGCCGTCTTCCCCGAGATGACCACCACCGACCTGGACTACCCGGCCACACATGTGGCACTCGACCTCGCCTTCACCGACGGCACCCACCTCAGCGACCTGCGCCCCACCGACCAGTACGGCGCGCCGCTGACCCCGCGGGGCCAGGGCGCCGCCAAGACGCTCTACGCCAACCAGTGGAACCTCCGCACCTCACGGATCGGCGCGGTGGCGGCCGGCAAGACCGTCGCCCGGATACTCCTCGCCTACGACGCACCCCGGGCCCCGCGCACCGCGCCGGCCTTCCGCGGCTGGGTCGACGACATCACCCTCGGCCCCACGACCCCCGAGCCACCACCGGCCCACCTCGCCGAACGTGTCGTCACCACCCGCGGCACCCACTCCAGCGGCAGCTTCTCGCGCGGCAACACCTTCCCCGCGACGGCGGTCCCCAACGGCTTCACCTTCTGGACACCGGTGACCGACGCGGGCTCGTCCGACTGGCTCTACGAGTACGCCCGGAAGAACAACGCCGACAACCTCACCGCCCTCCAGGCGTTCAGCGCCAGCCATGAACCCAGCCCCTGGATGGGCGACCGCCAGACGTTCCAGGTCATGCCGTCCGCCGCGGCCGGTGTCCCGGACGCCTCACGCACCGGCCGCGCCCTGCCGTTCCACCACGCCAAGGAGACCGCGCGGCCCCACTACTACGGAGTGACGTTCGACAACGGCCTCACGGCGGAGATCACCCCGGCCGACCATGCCGCGATGATGCGCTTCACCTTCCCCGGCAAGGACGCCTCGCTGATCTTCGACAATGTCAACAACAACGGCGGACTGACGCTGGATACCGCACGCGGCATCGTGACCGGCTATTCGGACGTCCGCAGCGGGCTGTCCACGGGCGCCACCCGGCTGTTCGTCTACGGCACCTTCGACGCGCCGGTCACCGCCGGCGGCAGGCTGCCCGGTGGCGGGGGCAAGGACGTCACCGGCTATCTGCGCTTCGCGCCCCGGGACGGCCGTACCGTGACGATGCGCCTGGCCACCTCCCTGATCGGCACCGACCAGGCCCGCGCCAACCTGGAGCGCGAGATACCGGGCGGCACCCCGTTCGCCCGTGTCATGGACCGCGCCCGCGCGCAGTGGGACGGCATCCTCGGCCGGGTCGAGGTCGAGGGCGCGACCCGCGACCAGCTCACCACCCTCTACTCCAACCTCTACCGCCTCTACCTCTATCCCAACTCCGGTTCCGAACACGTCGGTTCGCTCACGCGCTATGCGAGCCCCTTCTCGCCGCGGACCGGTCCCGACACCCCGACCCGCACCGGCGCGAAGATCGTCGACGGCCAGGTCCACGTCAACAACGGTTTCTGGGACACCTATCGCACCACCTGGCCCGCGTACGCCCTGCTCACCCCGCGGCGCGCCGGGAAGCTGGCCGACGGTTTCGTCCAGCAGTTCAAGGACGGCGGCTGGATCTCCCGCTGGTCCTCGCCCGGCTACGCGGACCTGATGACCGGCACCAGCTCCGACGTGGCCTTCGCCGACGCCTATGTCAAGGGCGTACGCTTCGACGCCGAGGCCGCGTACGAGGCCGCCGTGAAGAACGCCACCGTCGCCCCGCCGCAACCAGGGGTGGGCCGCAAGGGCATGGCCACCGCCCCGTTCCTCGGCTACACCAGCACCGACACCCACGAGGGCCTGTCCTGGGCGCTGGAGGGCTATCTCAACGACTTCGGCATCGCCCGCATGGGCCAGGCCCTCTACGCCAAGACCCACAACCCCCGTTACAAGGAGGAGTCCGCCTACTTCCTCGGCCGTGCCCGCAACTACGTCAGGCTCTTCGACGACAAGGCCGGCTTCTTCCAGGGCAAGGACGCCAAGGGCGCCTGGCGGCTGCCCTCCGACCGGTTCGACCCCAGGGTCTGGGGCCACGACTACACCGAGACCAACGCCTGGACCTACGCCTTCACCGCCCCGCAGGACACCCGGGGCCTCGCCAACCTCTACGGCGGCCGCGCCGCCCTGGCGAAGAAACTCGACACCTATTTCGCCACCCCGGAGACCGCGGCCAAGGAGTTCGCCGGCTCCTACGGCGACGTCATCCACGAGATGACCGAGGCCCGCGACACCCGTATGGGCATGTACGGCCACAGCAACCAGCCCTCGCACCACATCGCCTACCTCTACGACGCGGCCGGGCAGCCCTGGAAGACCCAGGAGAAGGTCCGCGAGGTGCTCTCCCGGCTCTATCTCGGCAGCGAGATCGGCCAGGGCTACCCGGGCGACGAGGACAACGGCGAGATGTCCGCGTGGTACCTCTTCAGCGCGCTGGGCTTCTATCCGCTGGTCATGGGCCAGGGCGAGTACGCCGTCGGATCGCCGCTGTTCACCAGGGCCGTGATCCATCTGGAGAACGGCCGTGACCTCGTCGTCAACGCCCCCCGCAACAACGCCCGGAACGTCTACGTCCAGAGCCTGCGTGTCAACGGCAAGCCGTGGAACTCGACCGCCCTGCCGCACGACCTGCTGGCCCGCGGCGCCAACCTGGACTTCACCATGGGCGACCGCCCCTCTGCCTGGGGAACCGGCGCGCACGCCGCGCCGACGTCCCTCACCCAGGACGACAAAGCCCCGGCACCGCCGTCGGACGTGACCGCCCCGGACGCGGGCCCCCTCTTCGACAACACCTCGGACACCGAGGCCCGCCTCACCTCCGCCCCGATCCCCCTGACGGCACCCTCCCGGGTCACCTCGTACACCCTCACCTCCGGCGCCGACCACACCACCGCCCCGACCGGGTGGACATTGGAGGGCTCCTCCGACGGCACCCACTGGCGCCGTCTCGACCACCGCACCGCCCAGTCGTTCCCCTGGAACCACCAGACCCGCGCCTTCACCGTCCCCCGCCCCGGCACCTACGCGCACTACCGCCTGGTCCCCGAGGGCGCGGGCGGCACCCTGACGGAGGTGGAACTGCTGAGCTGACGCAGGCGGCCTGCCCTTCCCCGCAACGGTCCGCGCGTCCGCCCGGGGGCGGGGCACCGTACCGGCACCGGCCTCCCGCCCCGCGTCACACGTCGTACACCGCAGACGTCCCATCATTACCCCCGTCGTCCGGACGCTCTCCGCTTCCGAACCCATCATGAACGGGGGGTCTGACAATCCGTCCCGCCGACGCGGACGGGCCGCACTCCCCCGCCCGGGGAAGTGCGGCCCGTCGTCGTACGGCCGGTGGTGCTTACTTGCGGATCAGCGACCGCAGGACGTACTGCATGATGCCGCCGTTGCGGTAGTAGTCCGCCTCACCGGGGGTGTCGATGCGGACGACCGCGTCGAACTCCACGCCGGTGTCGGTGGTGACCTTGACGGTGCGCGGGGTGCTGCCGTCGTTCAGGGCGGTGACGCCGCTGATGGAGAAGGTCTCCTCGCCGGTCAGGCCGAGCGCCTCGGCCGAGGCGCCCTCGGGGAACTGGAGCGGGAGGACGCCCATGCCGATGAGGTTGGAGCGGTGGATGCGCTCGTAGGACTCGGCGATGACGGCCTTGACGCCGAGGAGCGCGGTGCCCTTGGCCGCCCAGTCGCGGGACGAGCCGGAACCGTACTCCTTGCCGGCCAGGATGACCAGCGGGACGCCGGCGGCCTGGTAGTTCTGCGACGCGTCGTAGATGAAGGAGACCGGGCCGCCCTCCTGCGTGAAGTCACGCGTGAAGCCGCCCTCGGTGCCCGGCGCGATCTGGTTGCGCAGGCGGATGTTGGCGAAGGTGCCGCGGATCATGACCTCGTGGTTACCGCGGCGCGAGCCGTAGGAGTTGAAGTCGCGGCGCTCGACGCCGTGCTCCGTGAGGTACTTGCCGGCGGGGGTGTCGGCCTTGATCGCACCGGCCGGGGAGATGTGGTCGGTGGTGACCGAGTCGCCCAGCTTGGCGAGCACCCGGGCGCCCGCGATGTCCTCGACCGGGGACGGCTCCATGGCCATGCCCTCGAAGTACGGGGGCTTGCGGACGTAGGTGGACTCGGCGTCCCACTCGAAGGTGTTGCCGGTCGGGATCGACAGCGCCTGCCACTGGGCGTCGCCGGCGAAGACGTCCTCGTAGGACTTGGCGAACATGTCCTCGCCGATGGCGTTGGCCACCACGTCGTTGACCTCGGCCTCGGTCGGCCAGATGTCCTTGAGGTAGACCGGCTTGCCGTCCTGGTCGATGCCGAGGGCGTCCTCGGTGATGTTCACCTTCATCGAACCGGCGATCGCGTACGCGACGACCAGCGGCGGGGACGCCAGGTAGTTCATCTTGACGTCGGGGTTGATCCGGCCCTCGAAGTTGCGGTTGCCGGAGAGCACCGAGGTGACGGCCAGGTCGTGGTCGTTGACGGCCTTGGAGACCTCCTCCGGCAGCGGGCCGGAGTTGCCGATGCAGGTGGTGCAGCCGTAACCGACGAGGTTGAAGCCGACCTTGTCGAGGTAGGGGGTCAGGCCCGCCTTGTCGAAGTAGTCGGTGACGACCTTGGAACCCGGGGCGAGGGTGGTCTTGACCCACGGCTTGCGGGTCAGGCCCTTCTCGACCGCCTTCTTGGCCACCAGCGCGGCGGCGACCATGACGTACGGGTTGGAGGTGTTGGTGCAGGAGGTGATCGCGGCGACGGTGACGGCGCCGTGGTCGATCTCGTAGGTCGAGCCGTCGGGGGCGGTGACCAGGGTCGGACGGGTCGGCACGCCGTCGACGGTGGCCGGGGCGTCGGAGGCCGGGAAGGACTCCTTGCCCGCCTCCTCGTCGTCGGAGACGTAGTTGCGGACGTCCTGGGCGAACTGCTCGGCGGCGTTGGCCAGGACGATACGGTCCTGCGGGCGCTTCGGGCCGGCGATCGAGGGGACGACCGTGGAGAGGTCCAGCTCCAGCTTCTCGGAGAAGTCGGGCTCGGCGGCCGGGTCGAGCCAGAGGCCCTGCTCCTTGGCGTACGCCTCGACCAGCGCGACCTGCTGCTCGCTGCGGCCGGTCAGACGCAGGTAGTTGAGGGTCTCGTCGTCGATCGGGAAGATCGCGGCGGTGGAACCGAACTCCGGCGACATGTTGCCGATGGTGGCGCGGTTGGCCAGCGAGGTGGCGGCGACGCCCTCGCCGTAGAACTCGACGAACTTGCCGACGACGCCGTGCTTGCGCAGCATCTCGGTGATCGTCAGGACGAGGTCGGTGGCGGTGGTGCCCGGCTGGAGCTCACCGGTCAGCTTGAAGCCGACGACGCGCGGGATGAGCATCGAGACCGGCTGGCCGAGCATCGCGGCCTCGGCCTCGATGCCGCCGACGCCCCAGCCCAGCACACCGAGGCCGTTGACCATCGTGGTGTGCGAGTCGGTGCCGACGAGGGTGTCGGGGTACGCCTGGCCGCCGCGGACCATGACCGTACGGGCCAGGTGCTCGATGTTGACCTGGTGGACGATGCCGGTGCCCGGGGGGACGACCTTGAACTCGTCGAAGGCGGTCTGGCCCCAGCGCAGGAACTGGTAGCGCTCCTTGTTGCGGCCGTACTCCAGCTCGACGTTCTGGCCGAAGGCGTCCTTGGTGCCGAACTTGTCGGCGATGACGGAGTGGTCGATGACCAGCTCGGCCGGGGCCAGCGGGTTGATCTTCGCCGGGTCGCCGCCCAGCTCCTTCACGGCCTCACGCATGGTGGCGAGGTCCACGACGCAGGGCACACCGGTGAAGTCCTGCATGATCACGCGGGCCGGCGTGAACTGGATCTCCTGGCTCGGCTGCGCCTGGGAGTCCCAGTCGCCGAGCGCGCGGATGTGGTCGGCGGTGATGTTCGCGCCGTCCTCGGTGCGGAGCAGGTTCTCCAGCAGCACCTTCAGGCTGTACGGCAGGCGGGCGGAGCCCTCGACCTTGTCCAGCCGGAAGATCTCGTACGACTCGTCGCCCACCTGCAGCGTGCTGCGGGCGTCGAAGCTGTTCGCCGACACGACAGTCTCCTTCATGCATGAATTCGCGCGTACCACCGCAATCCTGCCGCCACAGCCCGTTGCCGATTCGCTAAGGTGCCCCTAACTTAGGTATACCTAAGTAGTGCGCGGCGGCGGTACGCCTCTCGGCAGATATCTCGATGTCGAGATAACTCTAATACATCGCCGCCGCGAGGTCATGCCTTGACAGGGGTGACCGTCCTCGTCCCCCGGGCGCGACCTCGGTGAATCCGGTGGTCCGGCCCCTCGTGCCGGTGGAGTCCGCCCGTCCTCGGGCGCTGGTCCGTTGCAGTGAACCGGGCCGCGCCGGGGCCCGTCCGGGAGAGCCGTTGCCGGGCGCCGCGTCACACAGGTGGACGAGCGGGGGCTCTGGATAGCCTGAGGCCATGAGTGACGAGACCTGGGATGCTCTGAGGGCGACGCCCCTGGACGAGGTGCGGCGCCGCGCGGCGGTCATCGGCGAGGTCGCCGAGGTCGAGCCGATGACGGTGGACGGCGCGGAACGGCTCGCGTGGAACGACGGGGGCGGCCAGTCCGCCGTCTGGTACTTCACCGCGGACGGGCGCGCACTGCTGCTGACCTTCGACCACGAGTCGGCCCTGAACCTGTACGCCGAGGACGACTACGCCCTCCAGGAGTCGTTCTACCACGGCGTCCCCGAGGACCTGGTCGGACTGGTGCGCAACCGCCCCGAGAACTACGAGTCCCTGAACCTCGTGGACCCGGTCACGAAGGCCACGATCCACTACGCCGGCGGCGTCTTCTGGTACGACGGCGCGCAGTGGCGTGTGGCCGACGGCGTGGCGGACCACTGCCGGCGCAAGAAGCTGGACCTCTTCGCCGAGTCCGGGTTCGACTACTGCCTCGAAAGCTACCGGTTCGGCCAGGACCTCACCCCCGAGGAGATCGTCGCGAGCCGTGACGAGGACGGCTGGTACGAGGACGAGAAGGAGAAGGAAGCGGACCTGGCGAAGTTCCGGGAGCTGTTCGACCGGCCGGCCTGATCCGCTGAGCTGCGGGGTGCCGCGCGTGTGACGTGCGGGGCGCGGGTCGGTTCCTCCGCCGTCCTTCCGGTGCGCGCGGTGCGGCCTCCGCCTCGGTGGGCGCGGTGTCTCGTCCGCCGGGGCCGTCCGCGGCGGGATTGTCAGTGGTGTGGTGCATGCTCGGTGCATCGGCTCGACGAAGGAGTGGGGGGCACCATGACGATCACGAACCAGCAGGTGGCAGAGCATGCGTTCCTGCGGCAGTTGTACGCGGACGCGTATTTCCCGGATCGCGTCGTCGACAAGGGCAGGGCGATCCTGCTGAGGCTGTGCGAACGCATCGAGGCGGAGCGGCCGGCGGACCTCGCGGCGCTCTACGCGCTCACGGAGACAGCGACGGAGGAGTTCAACCGGCTGGAGGAAGAGTTCGAGGCGGCGGGGAGCGAGATCGAGACCGTTGCCCGCGAGGAGATAGCCGAGGACTTCTGGTTCGTGGCGTCGGCGTACGGGTTCCCGGAGGCGGACGCGGAGGAGCTGATCGCCGCCCGGGAGTGGTGACGGGGTGTGACTCCGGCCGGTCGACGCGGATCGGGGGCGGTGGCCGGCGCCGGCACCGGCCCCGGCCGGCGGTTCGTCGGCGAGGGCTCAGTCCGCCTGCACCGTGATCTCGTGCAGGGAGTTCCGCGCGCCGGGTGGGGGCTGGGTGCGGCCCACGCGGTCCGTGGCGCGGCTGCGGATGCGGTGCGGGCCCGGTGACAGGAGGTGTGTGCGGGAGAAGCGTTGCCAGGAGGTCGGGTGGGCGTCGCTGGGCTCCAGCGCAGCGGACAGCCAGGGACCGTCGTCGACCGCGACCTCGACCGCCGTGACCTCCGTCGCGCTCCAGGCCCGTCCCATGATCTCCACCTCGCCGGAGGGAATGCGGTCGCCGTCGTAGGGCGAAAGGAGCTTGCTGTTGACGTCCACCTCACGCACGGGACGCGGTGTGGCCTCACCCGGCAGTGTGCGGTGGTAGAGGCGCGTGGTGAACAGGTGCTCAGGGCGGGTGTCCGCGAGCACGATGCGGGTCAGCCACTTCACGGAGTTCGTGCCGAACATGCGGGGCGCCACGGAGCGCAGCGGGAAGCCGTGCCGGGGGTGCAGCGGTTCGCCGTTCATGGAATGGGCCAGCAGGACGCCGGACCGGGCCGCCTCCAGGGGAAGGTCCTTGGTGTACACGAGATCGTCCTCCCCCGCGTACGCACCGGTGTCCGCGCCCTCGAACACCACATGCCGGGCGGACGGCAGCGGCCGCGCCGACTCCAGCAGGGTGGACAGCCGGACGCCGGTCCACTCCAGGTTGGCGATCGCCCGTGTCGGCACATCGGGCCGGAACGGGCTGCCGAAGCACTCGTGGAACGCGGTGAACCGGACCTGCGGCAGTGCGCACAGGTCGCGCAGGTTCACACGTAACGGACGGTCCACGAGCCCTTCGACCGTCAGGGTCCAGGTGGCCGTGTCGAGGTCCGGCACCGCCCCCATGTGGGCGCGGAAGAAGACATGGTCGGCAGGGGTGACGAAGGACGGCGGGGTGACCGGATCAGTGGTGCGCGTGCTCATGAACGGCTCCTCGCGGAGAGGCGTGGTCCAGCACAACTGTGCGGGGGAAGAGGTTTGTTGATCATCTGAACGGTACCCCCGGCCGCCGCCGCACCCCGCCCTCAGACCACCGGCGGCCCCTGCTCGATGCGGCGCAGTACCGGTGCGAGGCGGTCGAGGTCGTCGCCGTCCGGGAATTGGCGTTCGTCCCACCAGGTGGCGCCGGCGTCGACGAGTGGCCCGATCAGGTCGCGCGCCGTGGCCGCGTCGGCGGGGGTGGCGCCTCCGAGGACGATCTCGAAGGGGTCGTCCTGCCGGTCGCCGCGGTGCCGGCGGACGAAGGTGACCAGGTCACGGACCTCGTCGACGGGTGGGACATGTCCGTGTCCGGCGGAGGCGAACAGCGGGACGGCGCCGTTCCAGCGGGCGGCGCGGCGCATCGGCGGGCGGTTCGGCCAGAACCCGGCGATCCAGACCGGCGGGTGGGGGCGCTGCACCGTCGCGGGCAGCAGGGTCACGTCACGGACCTGGAAGTGGTGCCCGTCGTGCCGGACGTCCTCGCCCGACCAGTAGCGCCGCAGCAGTCCCAGTCCCTCGTCCAGCAACTCGGCGAGCACGACCGGGTCGGTCGTCTCGCCGAAGCTGCCGTACTCGTCGTCGATCGGTCCGCCGAGGCCCGCGCCGAAGATCACCCTTCCGCCGCTGAGAGCGTCCAGCGTGGCCACCTGGCGGGCGAGTTGCTGAGGGCGCCGCCGGGCGACCGGGGTGACCAGGGTGCCCAGCCTGATCCGGGAGGTCGCCAGTGCGGCGGCGGTCAGCAGCATCCAGGGCTCCCCGAAGGGCTTGCCGCGGCGTTGCTGTTTGTCGTGCACCACGTGGTCCCAGACGAACAGCCCGTCCCAGCCCGCCTGTTCCGCCGCGGTGGCCACCCGCGCCACGTTCCTCGCATCGGCGAAATCCCCGAAATTCGGAATGTTGATCGAAAAGCGCATTCCCGCATCGTGCTCCACCACGACGGACGCCACAACGGGACAAAACGCACAGCCCAGGAGTTCGCCTCACCGCCAAGTTGCCGCAGCCGGGCGGGAGTCGGCCCTACCTGCGGCTTGACGGCTCCGGGGCCTTCGGGAAGCGTGGGGCGCCCGAGAAAGAGGACGGTCATGGGCGAGAACAAGCAGCGGATGCTGGCGGGCGAGTGGTACGTCCCCGACGACGCCGAACTCGCCGCGGACACCGAGCGGCGGATCGCGCTGTGCGCGGCGTACAACGCACCCGGTGCGACGACACCCTCCGAGCGGACCGGGATTCTGGAGGAGCTGCTGGGGTCGGTGGGTGAGGGGGTGCGGATCAGACCGCCGTTCCACTGCGACTTCGGGTACCACATCCGTATCGGCGCCCGGACGTTCGTGAACTTCGGGGCGGTCTTCCTGGACGCGGCACCCATCGACATCGGCGAGGACGTGCAGATCGGCCCGCATGTGCAACTGCTGACACCGGAGCATGAGCTGGCCCCGGAGCGGCGCCGGGCCGGATGGGAGCGGGGGCGGCCGGTGACCATCGGGGACAACGTCTGGCTCGGCGGCGGGGTCGTCGTCTGCCCCGGTGTGACGATCGGCGCGGACACGGTGGTCGGGGCCGGCGCGGTGGTGACCCGGGACCTGCCGGCCGGGGTGCTGGCGGTGGGGAACCCCGCCAGGGTCATCCGGCGGTTGACGGAAGCGGACGTCCCGGGGGCGGGCACCGCGTAACGGGCCGGGACCGAGGCCATGCACGCCCGGTTCGTCGCCCAGCGACGAAAAGCGCTGGCCCCCGCACCGAAGCCTCGTCCCCCCAGGAGCAAGCGAACGCCCCCGCAGCAGAGTCCCCTCACCTCCCGGTGAGCCCCGTACGCACCAGGCCGACGATCTCCTCGTCGGTCAGTCCGAGTCTGCGGGCCTCGGCGACCAGGCGGCCGGCGGTCTCGCCGAGGCGGGCGCGGGCGGAGGTCGCGGCGCCGGTGACCACGGCGCCGCGCCCGCGCCGCAGCTCGATCAGTTCCTCTTCCTTGAGCCGCTGGTAGCCGCGCAGGACGGTGTGGACGTTGACGCCGAGGGAAGCGGCCAGTTCGCGGGCGGCGGGCAGGCGCTCGCCGGTGCGTACCGTGCCGTCGGCGATGGCGCCGCGGACCGAGGCGGCGATCTGGTCCGCGAGCGGGACGGGCGAGCGGGGATCGACGCGGAACAGCACCTCAGTCTCCTTGGCGGGGGCGGACGCGGTCGAGACAGGTGTTGAACAGGGCGGCGGCCGTCTCCGCGTCGTCGACGGTCACCACGAACTCCCGGCCGCTGGTCAGCCGCAGCACCACTGCCTCGCCCGAACGGAGTACAAGGCCACTGCGACCCGCACGGATGCGGTAGCCCCAGCCCCCGAACTCGGCGAACGCGGCGACGCGCCTGCTCGTCGCCTCCGCGACCCGATGGAGGCCGATGCGGACGACAGGGTACGGCAGCACGGTGGAGCGGAGCGTCATCCCCCGCCGGTCCACGGTCACCCGTACGGAGGAAGGGAGGACGATGAGCAGGCCGGACGCCAGGAGAATCCCGCCGATCAGCCAGTCGGCGGCGAAGCCGGCGTACAGGCCCGCGCAGAGCGTCACACCCCCGACGGCCAGGAGCAGCGGCGAGCCCGTGGTGCCGGTCCAGCCCGCACTCTCGCCGTCCCCGAGCGGCAGGCGGCGTACGGTACCGGGGCGCCGCCGGGGCCTGGGATCGGGTCCCGCCAGCAGCCAGCCCACCGCTCCCGCGGCGATACCGGGACCGAGGACGAACAGCACCTGCCCCACCGGCATCCGCACGGCGTCCGTGTCGCCGGCCGCGGCGTTGTCGAGAAGAGTGGTGACGGCCAGGGTGGCGAGGACGGCGGCGAACAGCCAGCCCGAGGCGATCATCCAGCGGACCCCTTCGACGGGGCGCCTGATCCGGGTGAGTGCCGCGCAGAAGGCTCCCGCGGCGAGGAGGGTGAGCAGGCTGACGGTCAGGAAGCCCGGCACGGAGGAGAAGCCGTCGGCACCGCCGTCGGCGCGGAAGTGGACGGCGATCTGGTCGGGCAGGCGGTCGGACACCATGCGGTGGACCCCCGCGACGACGGCCATGGCGGCGGGAAAGGGCATGAGGGCGACCCAGGTCCGCAGCGGACCGGGGGCCGGGGACGTGGTGGGGACATCGGGGGTCGGAGCGGGTTTCACGGCACCTCCCTGATAAGTTGTTTGCATCGTAATAGAACAAGGGGCGATTGCGCATTCATCTCATATCTGAGATACGGTCAACGCATGGCAGATGACTACCTCGTACGCATCGGCAGGCTCATCCGTGACGCGCGGCAGCACCGCGGTTGGACGCAGACACAGTTGGCCGAAGCGCTGGGCACCAGTCAGAGCGCGGTCAATCGCATCGAGCGCGGCAACCAGAACATCAGTCTTGAGATGATCGCCCGCATCGGCGAGGCACTGGACAGCGAAATCGTGTCGCTCGGCTACGCCGGACCGATGCATCTGCGGGTCGTCGGCGGACGCCGGCTGTCCGGCAGCATCGCCGTCAAGACGAGCAAGAACGCCTGCGTCGCGCTGCTGTGCGCCACCCTGCTCAACGCCGGCCGGACCACCCTGCGCCGGGTGGCCCGGATCGAGGAGGTCTACCGCATCCTGGAGGTGCTCAACAGCATCGGGGTGCGCACCCGCTGGATCAACGACGGCAACGACCTGGAGATCGTGCCGCCGGCCGCCCTGGACCTCGCCGCCATGGACACCGACGCCGCCCGGCGCACCCGCAGCGTCATCATGTTCCTCGGCCCGCTGCTGCACCGTGAGGACCGGTTCAAGCTGCCGTACGCGGGCGGCTGCGACCTGGGCACCCGCACCGTCACGCCCCATATGACGGCACTGCGCCACTTCGGCCTGGAGGTCACCGCGACCGACGGCACCTACCACGCCGTCGTCGACCGCACCGTGACACCCCGCCGTGCGATCGTCCTGACCGAGCGCGGCGACACCGTCACCGAGAACGCCCTGCTGGCGGCCGCGCGGCACGACGGCGTCACCGTCATCCGCAACGCCTCCTCCAACTACATGGTCCAGGACCTGTGCTTCTTCCTTGAGCAGTTGGGCGTCAAGGTCGAGGGCATCGGCACCACCACCCTCACCGTGCACGGTGTGGCGCACATCGACCGCGATGTGGACTACGCGCCGTCCGAGGACCCGGTCGAGGCGATGAGCCTGCTCGCGGCCGCCGTGGTCACCGAGTCCGAGCTGACGATCCGCCGGGTTCCGGTGGAGTTCCTGGAGATCGAGCTGGCCGTCCTGGAGGAGATGGGCCTCGACCACGAGCGCAGCGCGGAGTACGCCGCCGACAACGGCCGCACCCGGCTGATCGACCTGACGGTCCGCCCCTCCAAGCTCCAGGCTCCCCTGGACAAGATCCACCCGATGCCCTTCCCGGGCCTCAACATCGACAATGTCCCCTTCTTCGCGGCCATCGCCGCCACCGCCCAGGGCCAGACCCTGATCCACGACTGGGTCTACGACAACCGCGCCATCTACCTCACCGACCTCACCCGCCTCGGCGCACAGGTCAAACTGCTCGACCCGCACCGGGTCCTGGTCGACGGCCCCACCCGCTGGCGCTCCGCCGAGATGATGTGCCCCCCGGCCCTCCGCCCGGCCGTCGTCGTCCTCCTCGCCATGATGGCCGCCGAGGGCACCTCCGTCCTCCGCAACGTCTACGTCATCAACCGCGGCTACGAGGACCTGGCCGAACGCCTCAACTCCATCGGCGCCCAGATCGAGACGTTCCGGGACATCTGAGGGACGGACGCCTCCGACCCCCCCCACGTGACCTGCGCGGCTGCGGGTCGGCCTCCGGGCATGGCCGGTCCGCCCAGCCCTGCCGACGTGGGGGATGCCCGTTCCCGTCCCACGCCGGAGCAGTGGCGCTCCGGGTTCTGCCCCCGCCGAGGATCATGAGGACGAGACGAGGGCGATGCCCGCGCGGATGCCCCCGGGCGAGGAGACCGCCGCAGTGCACGTTTACGCCGGGACAGGCCGAGGTCGCTGTTCCGGGCGGGACGAGGGGACCAGTACGCCCTATTTATCCCTTCTATGGTCAGCTGTTACACAGTCGTCGGGCTCTCGCAACATGCGAGGGGCAGGGTCGCCGTCATACGCTTGTTCCCTTGTGTCTGGACGTCCTGTGTCTCTCCCCCATCGCCTGCCTGCCACCGGTCCGGCGCGGATCGCTTCCCTGGCGCTCGCGGCACTCGGCGCCTCGGTGCTGCTGGGAGGATGCGCGGCGAACGAAGAACCACAGAGCGCCGGACACGCTCCTGCCGCCTCCGCTCCGGTACGGCTGTGGCCCAAGAATCCGCCGGCACCGTGGCCGAAGCCGGACGAGGACGGGCGGGGCGATCTGTCGCCCCGCCCGAAGCTGCCCCGGGTACCGTCCGGGAACATCCGTGAACTGGACGTGCGCTCCGTCGTCGCGGCGCAGATCGCCGCGGACCACAGCGTCGGCCGGCCGGCGTTCACCGCGAACATGGAGAAGAAGATCAGCCGGTGCACCGCCGGGTCGGACGCCTGCCCGGTGCGGACCCCCGAGTACCAGGACCTGACGGGTGACGGCGAAGAGGAGTTGATCATCGGCATCGAGCCCGCCGCCAGCCATCTGGCCGTGTGGATCTACACGCTCGACGACGGGCGGGCCTCCCGCATCCTGGACGCCGCCGGGGACGTGCTGTCCTTGGAGGTGGCGAACGGCAATCTGGTCATGCGGGAGCCCATGAACTCCCGCGGGTACGAGATGCGCACGGTGTACTCGTGGAACAGCGACCGGCGGTCCCTGGAGATCAGGTCGGTGGACTACGATCTGAAGCCCTCCGCTTCCCCGGAGCCCGTCCGGTGAGGGCCGCTTCCCTGCGGACCCGTCTTCGGCCACCCGCCTGGGCACGGACCCTGCGCGGGAAGTTCGCACTCTTCATCACCGCCATGTGCTGCCTGCTGGCCGCCCTCCTCGGCGTCCTCGTCCACGTCCAGGTCAGCGCGGAGGGGAAGGACCGGGCCCGCAAGGCGGCCCTGGCCGCGCTGGACGAGGCCGTGCCCGCGTACACCGCCGGTGAACCGTTGGGGCCCGATGCCGCGGTGAATCCGCCGGGCCTGCCCGCCGCCCTCCGCGAGATGGTCCTGACGGACCGGGTGCGCGGCACGCAGCTCGCCGATCACCGCGGGCGCCCGGTGATGTGGGCCGCCACTCCCGTCTCCGGGGGCAAGGTACTGGCGGTGCACCAGGACTACAGCAGCCGGGCCGCTGCCACTCGCACGCTGGACCGGGCCATCGTCATCGCCTCGGCCGCCGCGACCGGCGTCACTCTGGTCGCCGGTTTGTTCGCCGTGTCCGGCCTCACGCGCCGGCTGAGCCACACCGCCCAGGTGGCCCGCCGCATCAGCGACGGCGATCTCGACGCCCGGGTGAACACCCCTCGCGCCCCGCGCCCCGGCGAGAGCCCGGACGAGGCGGCCGCCGTGGCCTCCGCGCTCAATGAGATGGCCGCTGCCCTGCAGGAGAAACTGCGCAGCGAGCAACGCTTCACCGCCGACGTCTCCCATGAGCTGCGCACCCCGCTCGCCGGGCTTCTGCTGGCGTCCGAACTGCTGGAACCGGGCCGCCCGGCGGACATGGTGCGGGAGCGCGTCCGGACCCTGCGGGGACTGACCGAGGACCTGCTGGAGATCTCCCGGCTCGACGCGAGGGTGGAGCGGGCCGAGACCGACACCCACGATCTGGGACCTCTCGTCGCACACGCGGTACGGGCCACGGGGCAGGAGGCCGACGTCCGCGTCATCCGGGACACCTCCGTGCGGACCGACCGGCGCAGGCTGGAACGCGTACTGGGCAACCTCGTCGGCAACGCGCACAAGTACGGCCGTCCACCGGTGACGGTGAGCGTCGACGGCCCGGTCGTCACCGTACGGGACCACGGTGACGGCTACCCGGATCATCTCCTCGACCACGGCCCCCAAAGGTTCCGCAGCCAGACGCGGGACGGCGCGAGGGGCGGGCACGGCCTGGGCCTGACGATCGCGCTCGGGCAGGCCCGCGTGCTCGGTGCCACCCTGGAGTTCACCAACGCGCCCGACGGCGGGGCCGTCGCCACGCTCCGCCTCTCCGCCCCACCGGCTTGAGCGGCCACCGCGGCGACCGGCCGTCGTCCCCGCCATGCGCACGTCCCCAGGAGCCGGGCCGAAGCGATGCCCCTGGCGGCGGGTCTCCCACGACCGGCCCCGCCCGCGTCACGGACGGTCGTCCTCGGGCGAGGTGACCGTGCCGCGCTCCGTCGGGCGCCACCGGGCGGCGGAGCCCGTGGGCACACCGGCTTCATCGGGCCGCACCCGCCGGCCGGTGAAGTGCGGTCCGTACCCGAGCGGCCGGCAGGGCAGGACGCGAGGCTTCGCCCGGCCGGGCGGACGGACCGCCTCGACATCTACCGGCGCAGGAGGCCGAGTTCGGTGGCGGTGGCGACGGCGGCCGTGCGGGAGTCGACTCCCAGCTTGGCGTAGATGCGGGCCAGGTGGGATTTCACGGTTCCCTCGGTGAGATGGAGCCGGTGGCCGATCGCCTGGTTGGACAGCCCCTCGGCGACGAGCGCGAGGACTTCGGTCTCACGCCGGGTCAGGGCGGTGGCGGGAGTGCGGAGCCGGTTCATGAGGCGGTCGGCGACGGCGGGTGCCAGCGTGGTGCGTCCGGCGGCGGCGGTGCGGACGGCGGCGGCGAGGTCCTCGGGCGGGGCGTCCTTGAGGAGGTAGCCGGTGGCGCCGGCTTCGATGGCGGGGAGGGTGTCGGCGTCGGAGTCGTAGGTGGTGACGATCAGGACGCGGGGGGCTCGGGGGCGGGCGGTGATCCGGGCGGTGGCCTCAGCACCGTTCATTCCCCTGCCGAACTGGAGGTCCATGAGGACGACGTCGATGCCGCCCTGGGCGGCGCGTTCGGCGGCGTCCTCGGCGGTGGCGGCCTCGGCCACCACGACGATGCCGGGCTCGGTCTCCAGCACGGCGCGGAGTCCGGCCCGTACGACGGGGTGGTCGTCGGCCAGGAGCAGGCGGACAGGGGTGTCGGTCACGGGCGGGCCTCGTCGGGTGCGGGGGCGGCTGGGGGATCGATGGGCAGGTGGGCGGCCAGGGCGGTGCCGTGGCCCGGGGCGGATTCGAGGGTGAGGGTGCCGCCGAGGGCGTGGACACGGGCGCGCATGGCGGCCAGTCCGAACCCGCCGACCTCGGGGTCGGGGACGGGCAGGTGGTCGGGGTCGAAGCCGCGTCCGTCGTCGAGGACGTCCACGGCCACCTGGTCACCGAGGTAGCTGAGGGTGACCTCGGCGGTGGCGGCGCGGGCGTGGCGGACGGTGTTCGCCAGGGCGGACTGGGCGATGCGCAACAGCGCGACCTCGTGCGCGGTCGGCAGCGGTACGGGATCCCCGGTGCGGTGGAAGCGCACGGTGATCCGGTGACGGGTGCTGGTGGTGGCACACAGGCGTTCCAGTGCGGCGGCGAGGGTGGTGCCCTCCAGGGCGGGCGGGGTGAGAGCGGCGACGAAGCGGCGGGCCTCGGCGAGGTTGTCCACGGCTGCCCGGCGGGCCTGCCCGACGTGGCGAGCGGCGTTCTGCGGAGCGTGCGGCAGCGCGCGTTCGGCGGCGCGGAGCAGCAGTTGGATGCTGGACAGGCCCTGGGCCAGGGTGTCGTGGATCTCGCGGGCCAGACGTTCGCGTTCGGCCAGCACGCCGGCGGTGTGCTGGGCGGCGGCCAGGTCGGTGCGGGTGGCGGTGAGCTCCTCGATCAGGCGTCTGCGGTGTTCGCTCTCCCGGTACAGGGCCTGGTACCCCCACACCACCGCCACCGCCACCGCGGCACCGAGGGCCGGTCCGATGGCCATGGCCAGACTGAAGGAGTCCTGGTGTCCGGCGAAGCCGGCGACGGCCGCCACCGCGGTGATCGTCACGGCGACGAGACCGGAGCGGCGGGGCAGCAGGTGGAGCTGGAGGAAGTACAGCGGGAACGCCACCCATACGCCGTCGGCGGACAGGGCCAGCAGCACCAGCCAGGCGGCGCCCACGGCGGTCAGCCACAGTGCGGCGGCCCTGCGGGAGCGGCGTACGCGGGGCAGCGCCGGCCCGGCCGCGTAGAGGAGGACGCAGGCCGCTGCCGCGGCGACGACCGTCCCGGCGTGCGGGTGGTGGCCGGCGACGGCCCGGCCGGCGGCCAGGGCGAGCAGGGCGACGACCAGCAGGTGCAGGCACCAGGCCAGGGCCCGGGTGGTGGGGATCAAGGCGGGAGCGGTGGTGTTCACGGTTCCTCCAGCCTAAGAAACAGCCCCGCAACCGGGTATCCATCGAAAGTTACAAACGGCGTGCCGCCTTTCGGCGCGGCAAGTGCTGTCCTGGGCCAGATGCCCGTGCGGGGGGCCGGCGGCGAGGGTGGGGGCATACCGCTTCCACCCCGTGAAAGGGCAGGCCAAAACCGTGTATGTCGCCTGGAGAGACCTGAGGTTCGCCAAGGGGCGCTTCGCCCTGATGGGCACCGTCATTGTGCTGATCACGCTGCTGGTCGGACTGCTGTCGGGGCTGACGGCCGGGTTGGGCCGGCAGAACATCTCCGCGATCACTTCCCTGCCCGCCGACAAGATCGCCTTCAACGCGCCGGGCCAGGGCGAAAAGCTGTCGTACTCCGACTCCACCGTCGCCGAGAAGCAGTGGCGGCAGTGGGCCAGGACGCCCGGTGTGAGCACCGCCGAGCCGCTGGGCATCACCACCACCAAGGCGACGGCCGGAAACAAGAGCACCGGCGTGTCCGCCTTCGGTGTCCGGCCCGGCTCCGCGCTCGCCCCCGAAAGCCACCGGCTTGACGACCACGCGGCGGTCCTGTCCACCACCGCCGCCGCCGACCTCGGCGTGACGGCGGGCGACGCCTTCTCCCTGGCCGGCCAGAAGGTGACCGTCGCGGCGGTGCGCGGGGACGCCTTCTTCAGCCACACCCCTGTCATCTGGACCAGCCTCGGCCTGTGGCAGAAGGCCGCGCCCCCCGCGGGCCGGACCGACGGGCCGACCGCGACCGTCATCGCCCTGCGTACCACCTCCGGCGCCGACATCAAGGCCGCCGACCGGGCCGCGGGCACCGAGACGGTCTCCACGGACGACTCGCTGTCCGCGATCGGCTCCTACACCTCCGAGAACGGTTCGCTACAGCTGATGCGCGGGTTCCTGTTCGCGATCTCCGCCCTGGTGATCGGTGCCTTCTTCACCGTGTGGACCATCCAGCGCAGCGGCGACGTCGCGGTTCTCAAGGCACTGGGCGCCTCCACCGCCACCCTGCTGAGGGACGCGCTCGGGCAGGCCGTGGTCCTGCTGGCCGGCGGCACCCTGATCGGCACCGGCATCGCAGCCGGCCTGGGAGCCTTTGTCACCGGCTCGGCGGTGCCCTTTCTCCTCACCCCCGCAACCGTGCTCGTCCCGGCCGCCGTAATGATCGCGCTCGGTGCGCTGGGAGCGGCCCTGTCCATCCGCCGCATCACCTCCGTCGACCCGCTGACCGCCCTGGGGAGCGCCCGATGAGCCTCAACCTGACCGACATCACCCTCACCTACCCCGACGGCGACACCCGCCTCACCGCCCTCGACCAGGTCACCCTTGAGGTGCCCAAGGGCAGCCTGACCGCCGTCGTCGGCCCCTCCGGCTCCGGCAAGTCCAGCCTCCTCGCCGTCGCCGCCACCCTCATCACGCCCGACGCCGGCACCGTCACCATCGACGGCACGCCCACCACCGGCATGACCCGCGGCGAACTCACCACCCTGCGCCGCCACAAGATCGGCATCGTCTTCCAGCAGCCCAACCTGCTGCCCTCCCTCACCGCCGCCGAACAGCTCCAGGTCATGGCCCAGATCAACGGCCGCAAGCCACGCGCCGCCCGAGGCCGGGCCAGGGAACTCCTCGACGCCGTCGGCCTGGCCGACCAGGCCGACCGCCGCCCCCACCAGCTCTCCGGCGGCCAGCGCCAACGCGTCAACATCGCCCGAGCCCTGATGAACGACCCCACCGTCCTCCTGGTCGACGAACCCACCAGCGCCCTCGACCACGAACGCGGCGCCGCCGTCATCGACCTGATCACCCGCCTCACCCACCAGCGGGCCACCGCGACCGTCCTGGTCACCCACGACCGCACCCACCTCACCGCGGTCGACCAGATCGCCGAGGTCCACGACGGGCGTCTGCGGCTGCCCGCGCACACCTGACCCGCCCGGGAAACCCGCGGGTCGATCGCGGTGACGGGGAAGACGGGCGGCTTCGCGCCCCGGCGGGCGGGTCGGGCCGGCGCGGTTCGCCGGCGAGCATCGCCCGCATGCGGTTCTGCTGTGCGGACTTGCGGGGAGGGGAGAGTCAGTGCCCGGAGCCGGCATGCTTACCTGGGCCATGCCCCGGGTCCTCCGTCACGGGCAGGCACTCGGCGAGCAGGCCGACGAT
>NZ_JCANQV010000033.1:0-30013 GCF_059553635.1 Candidatus Streptomyces philanthi | reverse complement strand
CGCGGCGGACGACGGAGAACCCGCCGCCACCCCCGACACGCACACCCCGGGCCGCGTCCCCGCGGCCGGCCGTTGACCAGGAGAACCCCGGATGAACACCGCACCGCGCCACCGCTCCGAGGAGGCCGAACGCCGTGACCTCACCGCGCTGCTGCCCCCGCCGCCCGTCCCTGACCTGGAGCCCGACCGCCGGGTGCTGCTGAAGGAGACCCTGCTGCGCGAGGCCGCCACCACCGGGCCGTCCCCCGCCCGCACCGCCCCCCGCCCGCGCCGCCTGCTGGTGCGGATCATGGTGCCGGCCGCCGCCTGCGCCCTGGCGGCCGGCGGCGTCCTGACGATGAACCTCACGGACACCCCCGCCCCCGGCACCCCCGCCGTCGCGAAGGACCCCGCCCCCGAGGCCACGCGACTCCTCGGACGCATCGCCCTCGCCGCCGCCAAGAGCGACCGACCGGCCGTCCGCGCCGACCAGTTCGTCTACGTCGAGAGCAAGGTCGCCTACGCCGCGCAGAGCGCCGGGGGAGGCCGGGCGGCCCTGCCGCCCGCGCACACCCGGCAGGTGTGGCTGTCCGCCGACGGCAGCCGCCCCGGCCTGCTCCGCGAGGAGGGCCGCCCCGACAGCACCCTCGGCGCCGACGCCCCCGTCTACTCCCTCGACGGCCCCGGGGCGACCCCCCGCCCGACCACCCTGCGCCGCGGCCCCTCGATCGCCGACCCGACCCACCGGTACGTCGCCTCGCTGCCCACCGACGCCGACGCCCTGCTCAAGCTGATCCGCGACGAGACCCGGGGCACGGGCCAGGACCCCGACCAGCGCGCCTTCGCCGCCATCGGCGACCTGCTGGCCGAGACCTGGGCGCCCCCGAAGGTCAGCGCCGCCCTCTACCGCGCCGCCGCCAAGATCCCCGGCGTCACGGTCGTCCCGGAGGCCACCGACGCCGCCGGCCGCAAGGGCATCGCCGTCGCCCGCACGACCCACGGCCGCCAAACCCAGTGGATCTTCGACCGCACCACCCACGCCTACCTCGGCGAACGCACCGTCCTCACCACCACCGGCACCGTCGTCGGCACCTCCGCCGTCCTCACCAAGACCGCCACCGACCGCGCGGGCGCGGCGCCGGCGGCGGGGACGGCCTGACCGGGCCGCGACGGCGCTGACGCTCCGGGCGGTCGCACGGCACCGCCCGGAGCGTGCGTCAGGAAGCGTCCGGCCCGTCGCGGACGGCGGCGTGCTGGGCGCGGGCCCCCTGGAGTGCGGCGTCGAAGTCGCGCTGGGTGTTGTCGCACCAGTGCAGCAGATCGGCGAGGACGCACCGCAGGGTCTCGCTGGGGCCGCGCCGCCACCCCTCGGCGGACAACGCGTAGCTCGTCAGGACCTCTTCGGCCCGTCGCACCGCCGCCTCGCGCCCGCTCGCTCCGGTCATGGCCGTCCTCCTCGTCGGTCGCCGGGCAAAAACTATAACGGACTGCAAATTTTCAGTAGAGTGCATTCAATGAGGGGTGGCGGACAGCCGATCGCCCCACCGGGGAGGCACAGGAGGCCAGGAGTGATGGCGTCGGAGACGCTGCGGACGGTCACCGCCGTCCGGTACGTCCAGCCGCTGCGGAACGGTGGTTCCGTACCGGGGCTCGTCGAGGCCGACGACCTCGGGGCATACGTGGTGAAGTTCACCGGCTCGGCGCAGGGCCGCAAGGCCCTCGTCGCCGAGGTCGTCGTGGGGGAACTGGCCCGCCGGCTGGGGCTGCGCGTGCCGGAGCTGGTCCTGGTGCGCTTCGACCCGGAGGTGGCGCGCGACGAACCGCACCAGGAGGTGCAGGACCTGCTGCGCGCCAGTGCCGGCCTCAACCTCGGCATGGACCACCTGCCGGGAGCGGCCGACTTCACGCCGGGCGCCGTGGACGTCACCCCGGCCGAGGCCGCCGCGGTCCTCTGGCTGGACGCCTTCACCACCAACGTCGACCGGACCGTCCACAGCCCCAACCTGGTCACCTGGCCGCCCGTCGGCCACCACCGGCCCCGCCTGTGGCTCATCGACCACGGCGCCGCCCTCGTCTTCCACCACCGCTGGCCCACCGCGGCGGACGCGGTCGGGAAGACGTACGACGCCCGGCACCACGCACTCGCCCACGGCCGCCCGGAACTGGCCGCGGCGGACGCCGCCTTCGGCCCGCGCGTCACCGAACGTCTGCTGCGCGAGGTCGTCTCCGCCGTACCGGACGCCTGGCTCACCGGCGAGCCGGGCTTCGCCACCGCCCAGGACGTCCGCGACGCCTACGTCACCCACCTCACCGCCCGCGCACGGGACTCCTCCCGCTGGCTCCCGCCCGCCTGACCACCGCACCCTCGAAGGGAAACCGGGGCACAGTGGGAGGAAGTCGTACGGTACGGGCAGCGGGTTAGGGTCTCCGCATGGGTGAAGGACTACGGGAACGCAAGAAGCGGCAGACCCGGCAACGCATCTCCGAGACGGCCGTCGACCTCTTCGTGACACACGGCTTCGACCGCGTCACCATCGCCGAGGTCGCGGCGGCCGCCGAGGTGTCCGTCAACACCCTCTACAACTACTACGAGTCCAAGGAGGACCTGGTCCTGCCACCGGACCAGGCGTCCCCGCAGCGGCTCGCCGACATCGTCCGGGACCGCGCCCCCGGCGAGTCCGCCGCCCGCGCCGTCCTCGCCCGGCTCCGCGACGAACTCCGACGCCGCGACCGCGCGGTGGGCCTGACCTCGGGCTTCGGCCCCGTCTTCCAGATGATGCGCGCCGCCCCCACCCTCACCGCACGCCTGGAGGACCTCGGCCGCCAGATGACCGACGCGCTCTGCGCCGTCCTGACCGAGGAAACCGGCGCCACCCCGGACGACCAGACGCCCCGCGCCGTCGCCGCCCAGATCGGCTGGTTCCACTCCCTCCTCTACAGCGAGATCGGCCGCCGCATCGTCCTGGGCGAGGACCCCGACACCATTGCCTCGGCGTCCCTGGAACTCCTGGACACGGTCGAGGGGCTGCTGAGCGAGACCGCCCTTGGCTACGCCACACGGCCCGGCCGGACGACTCCGGCTGAAGCGGGCGGCGGAGGACCGTGATCACCGTGATCGCCCCGCGAGCGTTCAGCCGGCCGTCCGGGCGCAGACGATGCGGGACAGGTCCAGGGGCGTCAGCACGTCCTGCCGGTCCCACAGGGCGGCGTCGAGCATGGCGTGCTGGCGGATGTGCTCCATCCGTGTGAAGCCGTGGGCGGACAGCAGGGCGGTGAAAGCATTGTCAAATGGAGTTACTAGTTTGACGCCTGCTGTACAGTGTTAACTGTTCGCTACCGAGGGGTCTTGTCCGTCATGTCCCAGCCATCTGCTCACGTCACGGCTGCCGAGATCTCACGCGTCGCCGGTGTTACCCGTGCCACCGTCAGCAACTGGCGCCGCCGACACGAAGATTTCCCGTCCCCGACCGGCGGCACCGAGAGCAGTCCTCTGTACGACCTGGAGGCCGTCCGGGCCTGGCTCGCGTCGCGCGGCCATGCGACGACCACCAACCCGCCGGAGGAGCTGCGCACGGCCCTGCGCCTCCAAGGGCAGGGCGCCGGCGGCGGGACCGCGCTGCTTCCCCTGGTCCTCGCGGCCGCCCGCCGTACCTCGGACGAACTCACTGTGTACGCGGAGCTGCCCGATGCCGACCTCACCGCATGGGCCACCGATGCGACGACCGCCCTCGCGGGCACGGTCCCGGGCGCCGAAACCGTCCACCTCACGGCCGCAGACGGTCCCGCACTGCGGGCCCTGTTCCGCTGTGTACGGGACGAGGGCGGCGAGACCACGCTCGGAGTCCTCGCGGAGCGGGAACTGGAGGACAGTGCCGCGAGCGGCACCTATCGGACGCCGACCCCCTTGGCGGACCTGGCTGCCCGGCTTCTTCCCACCGCCGCCGTACGGGTCCTGGACCCGGCATGCGGCAGCGGCACCCTGCTGGCGGCCGCCGCCCGGCACGGAGCGACTTCCCTTCACGGACAGGACACCCTGTCTGTGCAGGCCCAGCGCACTGCAGTACAGCTGCTGCTGTCCGCCCCGGAAGCCGACACCACCATCCGCAGCGGGGACAGCCTGCGCGCGGACGCCTTCCCCGGCCTGACCGCCGACGCCGTGCTGTGCAATCCGCCCTACGGCGACCGCGACTGGGGCCACGACGAGCTGGTGTACGACCCGCGCTGGGCATACGGCGTACCGGGACGCGCCGACTCCGAGCTGGCCTGGGTCCAGCATGCACTCGCCCACCTCACGCCCGGCGGTCATGCCGTGCTGGTACTGCCGCCCGCCACCGCGTCCCGCGCCTCCGGGCGTCGGGTCCGCGCGGAGCTGGTGCGTAGCGGAGCCGTCCGAGCGGTGGTGGCCCTACCGGCCGGCGCTGCGGCACCCCTGCACGTGGGGCTGCACATCTGGGTTCTGCAACGACCGGAGCCGGGCGGCGCGGAACGCAAGTCGATGCTGTTCGTCGACATGGCCGCCGCACCGGAGGAGAGCAGTGCGAATGCCTTCCGGGCCGGACGTACACCGCGCACCGGCGCTGCCCGCACCCCGCTGGACTGGCCCGCCCTGACGGAACGAACACTCACCCACTGGGAAGCCTTCACCACCGATCCGGATGCATTCACCGGAGTGCCCGGCATCGCCCGTGCCGTGCCGGTCGTCGACCTCCTCGACGACGTCGTCGACCTCACTCCGGCGCGCCGGGCCCGGATCTCACGAGCGGACATAGATCCTGCGGATCTCACACGGGAGACGGACATCAGGCGCCGGGAACTGGTCGAAGCTGCCCAGTTCCTCGTTCGGGCAGCGGGCCGGGCCGACTGGACTGCGGGTGTCACGGTTCGGGAATGGCGCACGGCGACCGTGTCGGATCTTGCACGAGGCGGCGCGCTGACCCTGCTCCGTACGGCACCCGACGCGAAGGGGGCACGAGCCGAAGCCGCGGACGCCGTACCCACAACGGAACCGCCCGTTCTCACCGGGGCTGATATCGCCCGCGGCACAGCACCTTCCGGTGACCCGGCCGAGCTGCGCTCCGACGCCGTACCCGTCATTGCCGTGGGCGACGTGCTCGTACGGGCCGTCGCCGACGACAGTGGTCCGATGGCCCGCGTCGCGGACGAGCGGGACGCCGGCGCGCTGCTCGGCATCCAGGTCCATCTCTTTCGCCCGGATCCAGCCCGTCTGGACCCGTGGTTCCTGGCCGGTTTCCTTGACACGGAAGAGAACATCGCCGGGGCCTCGACCGGCAGCACCGTCCTGCACGTCTCTCCGGGACGGCTACGCGTCCCGCTCCTGCCGCTCGGCGAGCAGCGCCGCTACGGCGCGGCGTTCCGGCGTGTTCACGAGCTGCGCACCGAGGCACGGCGAGCGGCACGTCTCGCGGAGGACACGACACGGCTTCTGAGGAGCGGCCTCACCGGCGGAGCGCTGATCCCTCCGGAGCTGCCCGAGAACTCGTCCTGATCGACTCCTGAACCCGCACTCATCGACCACACTTGTCCGCACCTGCCTTCTTACTGGGCGGGACGGTTCGGAAGGAATCCGGGGAATCCCTTGAACAGCAGTAAGCACACGGAGCTGGCGAATCACGCCTGGTCCGTCGCCGATCTCTTGCGCGGCGACTACAAGCAGTCCGACTACGGCAAGGTCATCCTGCCGTTCACCGTGCTGCGCCGCCTGGAATGCGTCCTGGAGCCGACCCGCGGGAAGGTCGAGGAGACCGTCGCGCGGTTCAAGGGCCAGGACATCGACACGGACCACTTCCTGCGCCGGGCCTCGGGTCACTCCTTCTACAACAGGAGCGATCTCACGTTGAAGAAGATCGCCGCCGACCCGCAGAACGCGGCGAAGAATCTCCAGATCTATGTGGGCGCCTTCTCGGACAACGCACGGGAGGTCCTCGACAAGTACGAGTTCAACCAGCAGATCAAGAGGCTCGACGGTGCGGACCTGCTCTACAAGGTCCTCGGCAAGTTCACCGACCTGGACCTGCACCCGGAGAACGTGTCCAACCACAACATGGGCTATATCTTCGAGGAGCTGATCCGCCGCTTCGCGGAGCAGTCGAACGAGACCGCGGGTGAGCACTTCACCCCGCGCGAGGTCATCAAGCTGATGGTCAACCTGCTGATCGCTCCCGACGGGGACGCACTCAGCATCCCGGGCGTCGTCCGTACGGTCATGGACCCGGCCTGCGGAACGGGCGGCATGCTGTCGGCGGCCGAGGAGCACATCAAGGCCCACAATTCCGACGCCACGGTCGAGGTGTACGGCCAGGAGCTCAACCCCGAGTCCTGGGCGATCTGCCGCTCCGACCTGATGATCAAGGGCCAGGACCCCGAGAACATCGCCTTCGGAAACTCCTTCTCCGACGATGGTCATGCGCGCGAGAAGTTCGATTATCTCCTCGCCAACCCGCCGTTCGGCGTGGAATGGAAGAAGGTCAAGGAGGACGTCGAGTACGAGCACAAGCATCTCGGCGAGGCCGGCCGTTTCGCCGCGGGCCTGCCGCGCATCAACGACGGCTCGCTCCTCTTCCTCCAGCACATGATCTCGAAGATGAAGCCGGTGGACATCAACGGTGGTGGTGGATCCCGTATCGCCGTCGTCTTCAACGGCTCGCCCCTCTTCACGGGCGCCGCCGGCTCCGGCGAGTCCGAGATCCGCCGCTGGATCCTGGAGAACGACTGGCTGGAGGGCATCGTTGCCCTCCCGGACCAGCTCTTCTACAACACCGGCATCTCCACGTACTTCTGGATCCTCACCAACCGCAAGGCGCCGGACCACAAGGGCAAGGTCGTTCTCCTGGACGCGCGCGACCAGTGGGTCAAGATGCGCAAGTCCCTCGGCGACAAGCGCAAGGAACTGGGCGACGGCACGAACGGCAAGCCCCACCACATCGCTGACATCACGCGTCTGTACGCGGCGGCGATCGATGCCGCCGCCGACCCCGAGCACCCGCTCCACGCCAAGGTCAAGGTCTTCGACAACTCGGCCTTCGGCTACCAACGCATCACGGTCGAGCGCCCGCTGAGACTCCGCTTCGAGGTGACCGAGGAGACCCTTGCGGCACTGGCGGCCGCCAAACCGGTGCAGAAGCTGGAACAGCGCGAGGAATTCGTGGCGGCGGTACGCACGCTGCTGGGCTCGGCCTGGTCCACCAAGTCGGACGCACTGGTCGCCCTGAAGGACGCGGTGGTCGGCACCGGCCTCCTGTGGCCGACGGGAGCGCCGTTCGCCAAGGCGGTACGGGACACGGTGGGCGTACGCGACCCGGAGGGCGAGGTGCAGAAGCTCAAGGGCGGCCCCGAGCCGGACGCGGAACTCCGGGACTACGAGAACGTACCGCTGGGGGAAGACGTCGAGGAGTACCTCAAGCGGGAGGTTCATCCTCACGTGCCGGACGCGTGGATCGACCACACCAAGACGAAGATCGGCTACGAGATCCCGTTCACGCGGCACTTCTACGTGTACGAGCCGCCGCGGCCGTTGGCGGAGATTGATGCGGAGCTGAAGGCCCTGGAGGCGGAGATTCAGGCGCTGTTGGGGGAGGTTGCGGGATGAGTGTTTATCGCATCAAGGATGTCGCTCGTATCAACCGTCGTACCTTGCCTGAGAATACCGACCCAAACTTTCGGTTCCGGTATGTAGATATCGCGGCTGTCGATGGTGCGGGGAAGGTCTCTGTGCCGACAGAGGAAATCATCTTCTCGTCTTCCCCTTCCCGGGCAAGGCGTATAGCGCCACCTGGATCTGTTGTTGTGTCGACTGTGCGAACTTACCTGAGAGCTATTGCCGAGGTACCCGAAGTGTCGGTCCCCTTGGTGTTCTCGACTGGGTTTGCGGTTCTTGAGGCGCAACCCATCGTGAATAGTCGTTTCCTTGCCTATTATTGCCGCTCTCAGGCCTTTGTGGACGAGGTGGTGGCTAGATCGGTTGGAGTGAGCTATCCGGCCATCAGTGCTAGCGAGATCGGAAATCTTCCGATACTGCTTCCCTCGCTCGACAAGCAGCGCAGTATTGTCGAATTCCTTGATTCGGAAACGAGGTGCATTGACCGCTTGGTGGACGTAGAGCTGCGAGTGCTTGAGCGTCTTGCTGAGCGTCGGACTGCTGGAGTGGTGTCTGCTGTGTCGGGAGCCAGGCATGTTGAGCGCCGCCCGACCGCCCTTCCTTGGCTTGAGGCTATCCCTGATGCGTGGCGAGAGGTTCGTCTGGGTCTCCTGGCCCGCATGGGAAGCGGTCATACGCCGAGCAGGTCCCATCCCGAGTGGTGGATGGACTGTAAGATTCCATGGATTACAACTGGTGAGGTGCAGCAGGTCCGGGACGACCGCCTGGAAGACCTGTGCGAGACGCGCGAAAAGATTAGCGAGTTGGGGCTTGCTAACTCGGCGGCCGAGATTCATCCGAGAGGTACCGTTTTCCTCTGCCGAACGGCGTCGGCTGGTTACTCCGGTGTGATGGGGACAGACATGGCCACGAGCCAGGATTTCGTTACTTGGACATGTGGCCCGAGGCTCAACCCGTACTACCTGCTCTGGTGCCTTCGCGCCATGCGTCCTGATCTGTTGGGGAGGCTGGCCATGGGCTCCACTCACAAGACGATCTACGTGCCCGATCTTCAGATGATGCGCGTCCCGCTTCCGCCACTTCATGAACAGAAAAGGATTGTCGAGGATATCCGTCGACAGAATGCGCGGCTTGATGCCTTGACTGACAAGGTACAACGTCAGATCAAGCTCCTACAGGAACGCCGCCAGGCTCTCATCACCGCCGCCGTAACCGGCCAGTTCGACGTCTCCACCGCCAGCGGGCGCAACGTAACGGACGGAGTCACCGCATGAGCCCCATCCACAACGAGTCCACCTTCGGCTCCGCCGTCGTCGCCGCCATGGTCGAGCGCGGATGGCGTGAGGCCCGGCCCGAGGGCTACCAGGCTGACCTCGGACTGGACACCGATGAACTGTTCGCCTTCATCGACAAGTCACAGCCCGACGAGTGGTACGAGCTGGTCAACGTCTATGGCGGAGACAAGACCGAAGCCAAGCGCGGCTTCGTCAAGCGGCTCGACCGGGCGATCAGTGACGACGGCCTGCTCACCGTCCTCCGTAACGGCGTCAAGGACCGCGGCGTCCTCCTCCGTGTCGCCTACTTCAAGCCCAACCTCGTCGGCGACGACTCCGTCCTCGACGGCTACCGCGCCAACCGCCTCACCGTTGTGCGCGAGCTCCGCTACGCCACCAAGCAGGCCGACCGGAACCACGCTCTCGACCTGGCCCTGTTCCTCAACGGCATCCCCGTCGCCACCGCCGAGTTGAAGAACCCGCTCACCGGCCAGGGCGTCGAGCAGGCCAAGGAGCAGTACCGCACCGACCGCGACGCAAAAGAGCTGATCTTCACACGCCGGGTGATCGCGAACTTCGCCGTGGACCCGGACCTCGTCTTCGTCGCACCTCAGCTCAAGGGGAAGAACACCCGCTTCCTCCCCTTCAACACCGGCTCCGAAGGTCCCGGCCGGCCGGGCGGCGCAGGCAACCCCGTTCCTGCGGCCTTCGGCACGTACGCGACTTCCTACCTCTGGGAAAAGGTCTGGGAGCGGGACAACTGGCTCGACCTGCTCCAGCGCTTCGTGCACCAGCAGAAGCACAAGACGCCCGGCGGCGGCACCACCCGCTCCACGATCTTCCCTCGCTACCACCAGTGGGACGTCGTGAAGAAGCTGACCGCGCATGCCGCGACGCACGGTGCCGGGCAGAACTACCTGATCATGGCCTCGGCCGGCTCCGGAAAGTCGAACACCATCGGATGGCTCGCCCACCGTCTCTCCGACCTGCACGCCGACACCGACCCGCGCACCCTCGACACCGAGGCCCTCACCGCCGGCTACATCAAGCCCGGTGAACCGGTCTTCGACAAGGTCATCGTCATCACGGACCGCCGGAACCTGGACGCCCAGCTCCGCGAGACCGTCGGCGGCTTCTCGCAGACGGACGGCCTGGTGGTGAAGGTCGACGAGAAGAACGGCGCGAAGAGCGAGCAGCTGGCCCGCGCGCTCTCCCGTGACACCGGCAAGATCGTCACGGTCACCCTGCACTCGTTCCCGGCGCTGCTCGACTACATTCAGCGCAACCCCACCGAGATCAAGGGCACCACCTTCGCGATCATCCTCGATGAGGCCCACTCCTCACAGTCCGGGGACGCCGCCACGGCCGTACGTGCCGCCCTCCGGGAACTCGGCCTGGACTCGGACTCGGAGGACGCCGGCGCGACCACCGTCACCGTCACCGACAAGCTCAAGAAGAAGGCGCTGGAACGCTCACGGGCCGCGAACCTCTCCTACTTCGCCTTCACCGCCACCCCGAAGGCGAAGACCCTCGAACTCTTCGGCACGCCCCAGCAGGTCGACGGGAAGGAGACGTACCGCCCCTTCCACACGTACTCCATGCGTCAGGCCATCGAGGAAGGCTTCATCCTCGACCCGCTGCGCAACTACGTCACGTACAACACGTACTGGAAGCTGGTCAATCGGAACCCCGATGAGCTGGAGGTCGACCCCGCGAAGGCGAACCCCCTGCTCGCCCGGTATGCGCTGACCCACGACTCGACCGTCGCCCAGCACGCCCAGGTGATCGTCGAGCACTTCGTCACGCACAGCCGCGGCCGGCTCGGCGGGCGCGCCAAGTCGATGGTCGTGACGGCCTCACGGCAGTCCGCCGTGCAGATGGCGCGGGCCATCAAGAGCTACATCAAGGACCGGGACTACCACACCAAGTACCCTGACCTCGGAGTACTGGTCGCCTTCTCCGGCTCCCTCACCGTCGACGGCGAGGAGACCACCGAGACGAAGGAGAACGGTGGGCTCGCGGAGAGCGCACTGCCGAAGGCGTTCGCGTACGTGCGCGCCGACGACAAGGCGGTCAAGGCCGGGGCGAAGGGGCAGCAGGAGTACAAGATCCTCGTCGTCGCCGAGAAGTACCAGACCGGGTTCGACCAGCCGCTGCTGACGACGATGTACGTCAACAAGAAGCTGACCGGCATCTCCGCCGTCCAGACCCTGTCCCGGCTGAACCGCACCGCCGAGCGCAAGGCGCAGGCCGACCTGGCCGTCCTCGACTTCGCCAACGAGGCCGAGGACATCAAGGAGTCCTTCCGCCCATACTTCGAGGAGGCGATGACCCTCCCCTCCGACCCCAACCTGCTCTACACCGCGCAGAGCCGGGTCATGTCCGCGCCGATCATCTCGGAAGCGGAGATGGACGAGTTCGCCGCCGCCTTCTTCGAGGCGAAGGAGAAGGCCGCCGGGTCGCAGGCCAAGTGGGAGAAGCTGCACGCCGAGCTGTACCGCCTCCTCTCCCCGGCGGTCGTCCGCTATGAGGCGCTGCGGGACAACGACGAGGAAGAGGACGATGTCCAGACCGCGGAGGACTTCCGCGCCGACCTCAACGACTACGTCCGCAAGTACGGCTTCCTCGCCCAGATCGTGCCCTACCGTGACGCCGACCTGGAGCGCCTGCACCTCTACGGCCGCTTTCTCCTCACCCGGCTGAGGGGGCGCGCTGACGGTGGGATCGACATAGGGGACGTGGACCTCAGCCACCTGCGCGTGGAGAGGACCGGCGAGCACGATGTCTCCCTCGTGGCCGAGGGGCCGGCGATGATGCCTGGCTTCGGCGAGGGGGCCGGCGGGGCCAAGGAGGCGGAGAAGTCACTGCTCTCGGAGCTGATCGAGAAGTTCAACGCCAAATTCGGCACGGACTTCACCGAGGAGGACCTTGCCCGGCCGTTCGAGGAGGCGAAGGCCGACGAGAAGGTGAAGGCCGCGGCCCTCGTCAACGACGAGGACAACTTCGGCAAGGTCTTCGACAAGGTCTTCGCCGAGAAGATGGGTGACCACATCGACAGCATCGCCGGTCTGGGCCGCCAGTACTTCGGGGCCGACCGGAGTTTCAAGTCCAACCTGGACCGCAGCGCCCGTCGCGCCGCCTGGCGGATGATCCGCCGCGAGGCCGGCTACGACGACTGATCGTTCGGATGGGGTCCCGCTCGGCCACCGGCAGGTGAACCCGACGGGACCCCGGACTTCAATGTGTCTGCGGGCCGGACGCCATCCCGACGAACTCGGCCCATGCTTCACGTCCCACAGCCAATATGAGGCCACCGGGCCGCTTGGAGTCCCGAACGTGTACGGTGCCAGCCGTATCGGCGACCTCGATGCACTGCCCACCCTCGGCGCCGCTATAGCTGCTCTTGAACCATCTGAGCGTTGAGCACGTGGGCGAGTTCTCTGTGGTCTTCATAGCTCTCCCAGCAACTTTTCGATGAAGCTCAAGGTCTCTCGTGGATTGAGAGCCTGGCTCCGGATGATTCCATAGCGTGCCGCGGCCAGCCGAACCTCGTCGCGATCGGTCAGAAGGCTGCTGCGTCCTTGTACTTCCATGTACACGAGTTGTTCGTTGCTTTTGCGTGTGACCACGGTGAACGGTCCGTCGACCCCTGCGTTGTCCTCCCGGTCGAGCGGCATCACCTGGAGTTCCACGTTTCGTTTGTGGCCGATCAGGAGCATGTGCTCAAGCTGGCCCTGGAGGACCGCTTTACCACCGAGCCTCCTCCGGAGGACCGACTCCTCCACGACGAAACTCAGCAGTGGAGCCGGCCAGCGGTTGAAGATGTCATGCCGAGCAAGCCGAGCCGAAACGCGCGTCTCGATCGTCTCCTCATCCAGAAGGGGACGCCGCATGGTGAGGAGCGCTCGTGTGTACTCCTCTGTCTGCAACAGCCCGTTGACCACATGTGTGTCGTACGCGCACAGTTCGACCGCCTCTGCTTCCAGACGCGCCATGCTCCGGAAGAACGCCGGGTACTGTGCCCGCTCCACCTCCTCCTTCAACGCCAGGAGCACGCCCTCGGCCCCCAGGACCTCGTCCGCCCGGTCGATGAGCCGCGGTGGTGGAATGCGCCGCCCCTGTTCGAACGAGGCAATCGACTGGGCCGCGTACCCCACCAGCTTGCCGAAGGCATGGCGGTCGAGCCCGGCCCGTAGGCGCAGCAGCTTCAACTGTCGGCCGAAGGCCAGTACCACCCCGGAGCTGGGCATGTCCTCGGGCCGCCGCCCCGCGGGCTCCCGCTCTGCCGCGTCATGCATCCCCGTCGTCCCTCCTGCGCACGTACACCGCGCCGACCGTCGCGTACAAGCAGTACGCGACTGCGCGTCACCCATGGTCACGCTACGGCACCGCGCTCCACGCTGAGCACATGACCACTCAGCCGGTTGACGCCGCCACCCACACACAACCCACCAGCTCCACGCATCACTTCGAGATGCGGTTCAGCTCCACGCCGCGCGGCGCCCGCCTCGCCCGACGGCTGTCCGCGGAGCGGCTCGACACCTGGGGCATTCCGTACGGCACGGAGGCCCATGACACGCTCACCCTCCTCGTGGCCGAACTCGGCGCGAACGCCGTCCAGCACGGCCGGGTCCCCGGACGGGACTTCCGGCTGCGGCTCACGAGCCACGAGAGCCGCGTACGCATCGAGGTCACCGACACCCGCGGAGAGCAGCTCCCACAACCTCCCGAAGGGCTCCCGGGAGCCGATCGCACGGACGGGCGGGGCCTGCTGCTGGTGGACAACCTCGCCGACCGGTGGGGATGGTGCCCCCGGAACTGTGGCGGCCCCGGCAAGACGGTCTGGGCCGAATACACGCTTCCCCGGAAGAAGGCGGAGGCGATCCCCCATCGACCATAAACGCTATTTTCGGCCATCTGCCTGGACGAGGATTGCGCTGTCCACGAGACTTGTCCCCGGCCAGAGAGCCGACCTACCACCCTTGTGAGCGTACGGCCGGCGCACGGACGCAACGGGGGCAAGGGTGCCGCAGCAGGTGATCGCCGGACGCTACGAACTGCTGGAAGAACTCAACCACGGCGGCATGGGCGACGTATGGCGCGGCTATGACGCCGTGCTCGACCGGCCGGTGGCGGTGAAGCTGATCCGGCAGCAGTCCATCACCTCCTCCCAGCTCGCGGAGGAGTTCGCCAAGCGCTTCCGCCGTGAGGCACGCATCACCGCGCGCATCCAGCATCCCGGCGTGCCGCAGGTGTACGACGCGGTGCTCGACGACTCGTACGAGCATCTCTTCCTTGTGATGGAGCTGGTCGACGGCGCACCGCTGTCCGCGTACCTCCGCTCCGGACACCCTCTGCCCGTCAGCTGGGCGGCTGCCGTCGCCGCGCAGGTGGCGACGGTCCTGTCATATGCCCACGAAGTGCCGGCCATACACCGCGACCTCAAGCCGAGCAATATCCTCATCGCCCGCGACGGGACGGTGAAGGTCCTCGATTTCGGCATCGCGGCCATCCTGCGCACCGACGTGACCAAGCTGACTGCCACGGGGACGCCGATCGGTACGTCTCAGTACATGTCCCCGGAGCAGGTGCGCGGCGGCCGGATCACCCCGCAGACCGATATGTACGCACTCGGCTGCATCCTCCACGAACTGATCGGCGGCCACTCGCTGTTCAGTGCGGACAGTGAGTACCTGGTCATGTACCAGCACGTCAACGCCGCTCCCACGCCGTTGCGCGAGCTGCGCGCCGACGTACCGGCGGCGCTGGAGGAGCTCGTCCTGCACCTGCTGCGCAAGGCGCCGGAGGCACGGCCCGCCGACATCCAGGAGGTGTACGAGCGGCTGCGGTCCTATCTGCCATCTCCCGGCACCGACCCGGCGCCCGTGGAGTCCTGCCCGCCTGACGTGCCCGACCCGACGAGGCTTTTCCGCCATCCGTACGCTCCCCGCGCCCGTGCCCGGACCGGTCCGTGGGTGGCCGGTGAGACCGGCAGGCCGACCGTGCCACCGACACCGGCGCCTGCGCCGGACGCACTCCGCGAGGAGATCAAAGAGGCGTACGCGCACTCCGACGCCCTCTTGGAGGAGTGGCGGTTCGCCCAGGCCGCCGAGGTGCTCGGCGAGGTGATCGAACCGGCCGCCCGCGTGCTCGGCCAGGAAAGCCGCCAGGTGCTGGAGCTGCGCACCCAGCGGGCCGCGATCCGCCTCCTCGGCGGTGACTACCGGGCCGCCCTGCCCGAGTTCGACGCGCTCGCCGACGCCTACGCCCGGATCAACGGCCCGACCAGTGAACCGGCCCGCGCCTGTCAGGCCCAGGCCGCGCGCTGCCGTGCCGAACTCGGACAGGTGACCGAGGCGCTCGGCACGCTGTGGTCCGTCCTCGACGTCGTACGGTCCGTCGACAGCGACGTCAGTGAGGAGGCCGTCGAACTGCGGCGCGACATCGGGATGCTGCTGCTCGCGCAGGGACGGACGGCCGAGGCCCGGAAGATTCTGGAGCCCCTCCACGAGGACCTGTGCGTGGTCTTCGGACCGGACGACGAGATGACGCTGGAGATAGCGGAGGCGCTGGCGTTGATCCGGCTCGATCTCGATGGGGCGGGGTCCTGAGAGCGCAACACCATCAGCCTGCCGCTTATGTAACGATTTTCCCGTCGGTAGGCCGCGAACCACGCCGGCGTACGCCCGGGGAAGGAAGAAGTATGACCAGGAAGCACACCTCGACCGAAAAGCCGGACGTGATCCTTCAGGTTCGCCAGGTGAAGCAGGCCCTGAAATCCGTCTATCTGGACACGGAACTGATCGACGGCAGTGACCTGGTCGGCAAGTCGGCCGAGGACCGTGAGAAGCGCATGCTCTCGCGGGCATTGACGGCCCAGGCCGTACGGATCGTCACCGGTTTCAGCCCTCAGGAAGCGGCTCTCACGGTGATCGACGGCATCGCGGACAAGGGCATCGATGCCATCGCCGTGGTGGACGGGCCCGACCCGCACGTCTATCTGGTCCAAGCGAAGTGGAGCAAGGACGGGAAGGCCAAGGGGGAGCGGGAAACGGTCTGGGAGCTGCTCGCCGGGTTGAGGCTCATCGACGACGAGGACTTCGCCGCGTTCAACCCGCGCGGTCGGCAGTTGGCCGAGTACGCCAAGGCCGTCATGTCCAAGGGCCCCACGCCGGTGACCCAGGTCGCCGTCCTCATGCGGGCGGACGAGGTGAGTGAGGGCTTCCGGCACGCCCTGATCGACGGTGAGAAGGAGTTCAACCGTCACGGTGACGTGCTGAACCATCGGATCATCCTGGCGCCCGAGGTCTGGGCCTCCGTGCGTGAGGACCTTGCGCCTCGGCCGGTCCAGCTTTCGGCCGACCTCTTTCCCTGGTTCGCCATCAGCACTCCGTACGAATCGTTCCAAGGCGTCGTCCAGGCGGAGCAGGTGGCCCAATGGACGGAGCACGGAGCGAATTTGTTCAGCCTGAACATCCGCAATCCGCTCGGGCGAACACCGATCAACAACGAGCTGATCGGCACTCTTACCGATGAACCCGAGAACTTCTGGTATTTCAACAACGGCGTCACCGTGCTGTGCGAGTCGGTGGAAAGGGTCCATCAGGCGATCCGGAACCCTCAGGCACGGCCCATCACTTTGAGGCTCCACAACGCCAGCGTGGTCAACGGTGCCCAGACCGTCCGGTCGGTGGCCGAGGCCATCGCTGCCGATGACACCGCTGCGTATGGCCAGGTGGGTGTCCGCATCATTGTCACGGGCAAGGCCGAGGACTTCGCCAAGCGGACCACTCAGGCCACGAACCGGCAGAACAGGGTCGAGGCACGCGACTTCATCGCACTTGATCCGGTACAGGCCGCGATCATGGAGGAGATGAGGGCCGAACTCGGCCTGGAATACAGCGTTCGTCGGAGCGAACTGGACCCCACGGAGGACACCGGTTGCTCCGTGGTCGAAGCGGCCTGTGCGCTCGCTTGTGCTCACCCCGACAGCCAATACGTCGCCAGGATGGCCACCACGCTCGACGTGCTCTGGGAACGGGGCTCGCAAGGCATCTATGACGTGCTGTTCCGGCCCCAGCCCAGTGCCTACCTACTGTGGAACAGCATCCGGATACTTCGGGAGGTGCGCCGCACCCTTCACGTCCTGCGCCCGGCGTACGAGGGACGGGGGGCAGCACTCACGGAGCATGGCCTCTACCTGCTCACCCACCTCGTTTTCCGCCGTATCGACACGGAGAACATCGACGAGCCCGACCCCGAGCAGACCTGGTCGGCCGCTGCCGTGGAGCAGGTACCCGGCCTGGTGAAGGAGCTGTTGCCCTCGGTTGCCGGGGCGATCGACGAACTCTACGGCGTCCGTTCGCAGATCCGGGCCGTGTGCGCGGATGTCGACCGTTGCCGGGGCGTTGTGCGTCATGTGTTGCTCGCCGGGGAAGAGCCGCAAGAAGGTTCCTCGTCGGACAAGTACCGTCGGGTTCCGGCACAGCGCAAGCCCCGGCGCCCCAATGCGGTGCGCGTTCTCATCGACCAGGCCGCGCTTGAAGAGGGTGCCCCCCTCTCCCTCTCCACCGCCTACCTCACGGAGACCGAAGCCCTCAAGGACTGGCTGGCCCAGGACGAGAAGCGTGGTCGGGCCACCTGGACCAGGCACCGCACCAAGCCGGTCCTCTGGGCGGCCGACGGCAAGCAGTACTCACCGTCCGGTCTGATCACCCGGATGTGGGAGCTGGCCGAATGGGAGAAGCGACCCGTAGCCGTTCAGGGCACCGCCCGTTGGGTGACCGCCACCGGGGAGACCCTCGCCGATCTTGCCTGGCGGGTGCTGGGCGAGCTGGAGGAACCCGACGAGGACGAATAGACCGCACGCGACTGACGAAAGCCGGGCGGGGCGCGCGGATCGAGCGTGCCCCGGACCCGAGTGAGGAGAACGACCCGCCATGCCCCGCCTTGCCTTCGACGTCGGCTTCTGCGCGCAGCTCGGCAAGCTCCAGACCTCTGTGAAACAAGGTGTCTTCGATGCCTGGGAGAAGTTCGAACGCCTCAGCCTGGAGCAGCTGTTCAAGGACCCGGGCCTGAAGCTGGAGTCCCTCAAACAGGCCCGCGACCCCCACATCCGCACCATACGCATCGACCAAGGCACTCGCGGAGTCGTCCTCGCACCCGAGAGCGGAGACACGTTCGTCCTGCTCCGCGTCATGCCGCACGACAAGGCGATCGCCTGGGCGGTCAAGCAGAAGGCCAGCATCAACACGGTCACCCGGGCCGTGGAGATCCGCGACATCACCATGCTCGACGAGCTCACGCCCACCTACGAGCGGATTGCGCCCGCACCCGAGGAGCGTCTCTTCGCCAAGTTCTCCGACGGTGATCTGGCCGCCCTCGGCATCGACGCCACGACCGTGCGGCAGGCACGGGCGCTGACGACGCCGGAGCAGCTGGAGGTGTTCGCGCCGTTCTTCCCGCAGGACCAGCGCGAGGTCCTGGAGTATCTGGCCGCCGGTTTCAGTGTGGAAGACGTCTGGCGGGACGTGGTCGCGGTGAACCTGGCGAACCAGTCGGTGGAGCCCGTGGACCCCACGGACTACGAAGCGGCCATTCAGCGCACCCGTACCCGGATCGCGTTCGTCACCGTCTCCGACGAACTCCGCGACATCCTCGACAAGCCCTTCGCCGCCTGGCGCGTCTTCCTGCACCCGTCCCAGCCAAGGTGGCCTACCGGGCCTCCTACTCCGGCCCTGCCCAGGTCACCGGCGGGCCGGGCACCGGTAAGACGGTCGTCGCACTCCACCGGGTACGCCACCTGCTGCGGCACCTCCGTGACGACGACCGCATTCTGCTGACCACGTACACCAACGCACTCGTCGCGGCGCTGCGCACCGGTCTTGCCACCCTTGTGGAGGACGAGGCGCTGCGTGACCGGGTGGACATCATGACCGTCGATGCGTTCGCCGGCCGCGTAGCGCCGACATCGAGGCGGCCACTGCGCGCCCACGAGGAACAAGCCTGCTGGGAGGAGGCTGCTCGGGCCACCGGTTTCACCGGAACCGCGCAGTTCCTGGCCCAGGAGTACAAGCACGTCGTCCTCGCGCAGAACATCCGCACCTGTGAGGAGTACGAGCGCGCCGAGCGCAAGGGGCGCGGTAGCGCCCTGCCCGTCGCAGCTCGCCCCCTGGTCTGGCATGCCGTCCAGCATTTCATGGAGCGACTCGCCACCGATGGGCTGCGCACTTATCTGGGCACCTGCGTCGAGGCGGCCGACCTGCTCCGAGCAAGCGGCCCGCGCTACCGGCACGTCGTCGTCGACGAAGCGCAGGATCTTCATCCCGCTCAGTGGAGGCTCTTGCGTGCCGCTGCCCCGGAGCGGCCTGATGACCTGTTCATTGCGGGTGACCCGCACCAGCGGATCTACGACACGAAGGTGTCCTTGAAGGCCATCGGGATCAAGGTGGCAGGACGGTCGACCAAGATGCGCAAGAACTACCGTTCCACCCACGAGATCCTCAGCTGGTCCACCGCTCTCCTCCACGGCCGCAGGTTCGAGGAACTTGCCGAGGAGGGACGCAACGAGACCTTGCTGGGCTACCGCTCCGCCTTGCACGGCAACAGGCCGGAGGCGTACGAGGCCCCCTCCCCGGAAGCCGAACTGGAAGCTCTGGTCAAGCGTGTCGGCGGTTGGCTCGACAGCGGCATCCCTGCCGGTGAGATCGGGGTGAGCGGCCGGTTCAACAAGACATGCGACCGTGCGGCCGAAGCCCTCGTTTCCGCCGGTATCCCGGCCTTCCGGGTGCGCGGTGACACCCCCATGGCGTCGGACGCCGTCAATGTCGGCACCATGCATTCCTTCAAGGGCCTGGAATATCGTTGCGTGGCCGTCGTCGGGGTGCACGACGGAGCTCTGCCGTTCCCCGCGGCGGTGACCGCCCCCGACGTCGACCGATTTCAGCACGAGGCAGACCTGTTGGCAGAGCGGTGCCTGCTGTTCGTGGCCTGTACCCGGGCCCGCGACGGACTGTACGTATCGTGGTCCGGGAGGCCGAGCCTGTTCTTGGCGGAATCGGTTCTGTAGCCGTGGTGCGCGGCAGTTCCTGATCTCTGCCGTAGCTGCTGTGCTTGGCCAACGTCACCGGATCTGCTTCGCTGCCCGGTCTTTCCTTCAGGCGGGCCGCCCCTGACCGGCCGTCCGGGCGCAGACGATGCGGGACAGGTCGAGGGGTGTCAGGGCGTCCTGCCGGTTCCACAGGGCGGGGTCGAGCATGTCGTGTTGGCGGATGTGTTCGATCTGGGTGAAGCCGTGGGTGGTCAGCAGGGTGGTGAGGTCGTCGGGGGTGAAGCAGCTGTGCCAAGGTTCGCCCTGGCCGGCGGCGAAGGCGGAGATGGCGTCGACGTACTGCTGGGCGGCGGGGGCCCGTAGGGGCCTCGGCAGGATGTAGTCCATGACGATCTCCGTGCCCGGGGCGAAGGACCCGAGTGCACCGAGCGTCCGGGCGACGGCCTCCGCGCTGAGGTACATGCTGACGCCCAGCCAGGTGACGACGGCCGGGCGGTGCGGGTCGAAGCCGTGGTCGCGGAGGCCGTCGGCGAGTGTCTTTTCCTCGAAGTCGAGTGGCACATGGGTGACATGGGCGGGAACGGGGATGTGTGCGGCCGCCAGCCGGTCCCGCTTTTCCCGTTGTGCGGCGGGCCGGTCGACCTCGAAGACGCGGACGTGCGGGGCGGGTGTGGCCCGGTACGCGAAGGTGTCGAGCCCGGCGCCGAGGACCACGTACTGGTCGATGCCGGAGCGGAGGGCGCGTTCGACGCGTTCCTCGGAGTAGCGGCTGCGGCAGACGGCCTGTGCGCGGGCGGCGGCCAGGATGAAGTGGTCCCCGTGCGTGCGGTGGTGCCCGAGGAGTTCCCCTGCCTGTGCGCCGAGCAGTGCTTCGGCGAGGGTGTCGTTGAAGACCAACGGCGGCCGGTCGACCAGGAGATGAGCGGCCCGCGCGGCGGCGGCCATCAAGGCGGTGCTGTTCGCGTTCTTTTCCATGCCGGACACCGTAATGCTGTTTCATGACATCATAACAGAAAAAGAAAAATTCCCCAATACCCTGACAATTTCGAATCGATATCGATGGGGCATTTCTGGGTGGCGGGTCCTCGATGCGGGTGGACGTCGTCGACTCCCCGGCGTTCGGGCCGGGGCGGGCTGCCGGACCACGGCGTGGCGCGCGGGGGATTTCGGTGGCCGACGGCGTGGGGGTGGTACACCTCCCGGCCCTATGGACAAATAAGTCCGTACTTGTCGACGCCGGAAGGTGCGCAACACAATCGGTCCGTGTCTGAGAACTCTTCTGGTCTCTCCCGTCGCATCGGCTCCTGGGTCAGTGGTGTGGGGTGGGGGGACGTACCCGAGGCTGTACGGACAAGGGCGGTTGACGCGCTGCGGGACGTGGTGGCGGTGATGTTCGGCGGGGCGGGGACGACCGCCGCCGGGCTGGCCGCGGACCATGCGCGGACCAGTCCCGGTGACGCCCCGCTGGCCGCGGGCGGCTTCGCGGACCCGGTCAGGGCCGCGTTCGCCAACGCGACGGCGGCCACCGCGCTGGACTTCGAGGACGGGCACTACCTGGGGGGCGGCATCCATCCCGGGTCGGTCGTGGTCGCGGCGGCCCTCGCCACCGCGCCGGCCACGGCCACCGTCCGGGAGGTCGTGACCGCGCAGATCGCCGGGTACGAAGTGGCGCTGCGCGCCGGAGCGTTGCTGTGGCCCCGGCACGCGGGGGACTGGTACCACTGCACCGGTACGGCCGGGACCCTGGGCGCCGCCGCGGCCGCCGCCCGGTTGCGGGGGCTGGACGCCGAGGCGACCACCCGGGCGCTCGTTCTGGCGTGGCAGCACGCGCCGATGGCCACGTTCGCGCTGCCGATGGCCAAGGAGTCCATCGGCTGGGGCGCTTCGGCCGGTGTCGCGGCGGCGGAGCTGGCCGAAGCCGGCTTCCTCCGTCTGCCGGACGGCTATGACCCGCCCGCCCTGCCGGGCTTCGCGGCGACACCCTTCGATGTCCCGGGCGCCGAGGACAACACCTTCGTCACCAGCGTCGGCGAGGTCTTCGAGAGCGGCCGGACGTACTTCAAGCGCTACGCCTGCTGCCGCTACATCCACGCGGCCGCACACGGACTCGGTGTGCTCGTACGCCAACTCGGCATCGACGCGAGCGAGATCGAGGAGATCGAGGTGCACACCCACAAGGGGGCCCTGTTCCTGGCCGAGGCCGACCCGCGGACGCTGGAGCACGCCCAGTACAGCTTCCCGCATGTGCTCGCCGCGATCGCGCTGGACGGGGCCGCGGGCGCGCGGCAGATCAGCGAGGCGCGCCTCGGCGATCCCCGCCGTACCGCCCTTGCCCGCAAGGTCCGGCTGCTGCACGCCCCCGACCTCGACGACGCGCCCCCGGCCGCGTACCCCTCGCGCGTACGGGTGACGACCACCGACGGCCGGCAGGCCGAGGAACTGTTCACCGCGGCGCCGGGCGACCCCGGTTTCCCCCTCGGGGACGGCGAGTTGCGGAGCAAGTGGCAGGAGACGATGACCCTCGCGGTGCCGGAGGACGTGACCGGTGCGGTGCTCGACGGTCTCGGTGACCCGGACCGCGTCGTGGCCGACGTCCTGGCGCCCGCCTGGAAGGCCGCGTCACCACCGGTCGCCGGCTGAGCCGTACGCGCTTCCCGGCAAAGGCGCGCCCCACGGATTCCGTGGGGCGCGCCTTTGTTTTTTCGTTCGGCGGCCGGTCCTCCCCGGTCAACCGTCCATGATCCGGACGGTCCGTTCCTCTCCCGTTGCCCCGTCTCGCCATTCGGTCGCGCGGGCCGGAACACGGCGTGCATGTATATGACACTCGTCACACCATCCTGTGGGGGTGCGACTTCCTCCGTGCGTCCGGGGGTTGGAATTGAGGCCGGCGGTAACGGGTGCTCACGAATATGTCGCTGGTGTAGACCTGGATAGTATCAATTCTGTCTACAGCCTCAAGGGCGACGGAGCCCTGCCGCGTGACCGCCGCCCGGGCCTCTGGTGGTCGGAATTCCGCACGCATTTGGCTGGTTGACACGGCTGCCGTGGCGATGTGTATGTTCACGCCAGGTGAAGCAGCGCCGCGGTGGGAGCGCGGGTTTCCGCCGTACGGCGAATGAGCCCTTGGGGGATCAATTGCTTGTCAGGTTAGGGGAACGGTGGGCCGCGACGATTGTTCGCGGCCGTATGCGACGAATACCGCCGCCGCGCACGCCGGGCGGCCTCACCAGGAGGCGCTGATCCATGGGCGACGAGACGACCCCGACCGCGCCCGGCCCGCGCGTCGCGGCGCCCGGCCGTGCCCTGCCGGACTGCCTCATGGACCCGGTACGGGTGCCGATCGCCGCACTGTCGGCGGGCGATTCGCCCCGGTTGAGCGGTGCCGACGCCGAGCACTGCCAGGTGCTGGCCGAGGCCGGCGCCGAACTGCCCCCGATCGTCGTGCACCGCGCGACGATGCGTGTGATCGACGGTGCCCACCGGCTGCGGGCCGCCGAACTGCGCGGTGACACCGACATCGCGGTGCGCTTCTTCCTCGGCAGCGCGCAGGACGCGTACGTCCTGTCCGTCGAGGCCAACACCACGCACGGCCTGCCCCTGTCCAAGGCGGAGCGGATGGTCGCCGCCGACCGGATCATCGACTCGCACCCCCAGTGGTCGGACCGGTCCATCGCGGCGGTGGTGGGACTGTCCGCGCGGACGGTCGCCGCGCTGCGGCACCGTTCAAACGCGGCACGACCGCAGTCGAACGTGCGCATAGGCCGCGACGGCAGGGCCCGGCCGCTCAGCAGCGCGGCGGGCCGCCGGCTGGCGGGCGAGCTGATGACGAGCGACCCGAGCGCGTCGCTGCGGCAGATCGCCGGGATCGTCGGACTGTCCCCGGCGACGGTGCTCGATGTGCGCCGCCGGCTCGACCGGGGCGACGACCCCGTGCCCTCCGGGCGGCGCGGCTCCCCGGTGCGCGCGGTGCCGCCGCGCGCGGACGGACTCGGCCAGGACGAACTCGACGCCCTTCTGCAGACCCTGGCCAAGGACCCGGCGCTGCGGTTCACCGAGGCCGGACGCCTGCTGCTGCGCTGGCTGCACCAGCAGGCTTCGGGCACCGAGGACCACGCCGAACTGCTCAGCAATGTGCCCGCGCACTGCGCCGGCCTGGTCGCCGTGTTCGTCCGCCGCTGCGGGGAACGGTGGCTGGAGATGGCCAAGGAACTGGAACAGCGGCGGCGCCAGATGGCCTGACCCGCGCGGATGTCCGCCCCGGGGCGGCTGGTCCGGTCCGCCACGACTGCTCGCCGACCCCACCGGCCCCGGAAGGAACCCGACGCCCCGGATTCCCCGCCGTGTCGCCCGGTGATTCCATGGAATTCCCCTTCCCGCCGTAGCTCCCGCCCCCGGCGAAACCCTCGTAACGACCAACGGAAAGGGGGCGGAAGGCCCTACCCGATCCCCGTCCCTCGCGGGCGTCTCCGGAGAACACTCCGGAGGCGCCCGCTTTCCCTTTCCCGCGCTTCCTCCCTCGCGCGCACCATCCCACCAGCGGCAATGCGGAAGCGCCGCAGGGCATTCTTCCAGGGTTGCCGTCCGCTGCCGCATCCCGGTATGCCGAATCCGAATTAACGGCATGTCAAAATCGTGCGAAGAGAACCGTTCAATTTCCCTCCGCTGAACTCGTTCAATACTGCGGAACGACATCTCTGTTGAACTGCGGGACACCTCGTTAGCATCCTTCACGGAACGGCGCGGAAGCGTCCGTATTTCCCCTCCCGTTCCCGTTTTCCCAGAATTCTCCGGCAATGCCGACGGGCCCTCGCACGGCCCCGCACCGGTGAATTGCCGCCCCGATCTCCGCCGTACGAGAGGAAAGTCGTGGCCCTTCCCGACGACCCGACCGCCACCCCCGATGACGCCACCGTTCCCGACCCCGCGGAAGCGTGGGGCTTCGAGACCCGGCAGATCCACGCCGGACACACGTCGGACCCCACCAGCAACGCCAGGGCACTGCCGATCTACCAGACCACCTCTTACACCTTCGAGAACACCGACCACGCCAGGGCGCTGTTCTCGCTGGAGGAGACCGGCAACGTCTACAGCCGCATCATGAACCCGACCCAGGACGCGATCGAGCAGCGCATCGCCGCCCTGGAAGGAGGCGTGGCGGCACTGCTGCTCTCCTCCGGGCAGGCCGCCGTCGCCACCGCCGTCCTCAACGTCGCCGCGTCGGGCGGCCACATCGTCTCCAGCCCGCGCCTCTACGGCGGCAGTTACACCCTCTTCCGGCACACCCTGAAGCGCTTCGGCATCACGGTCACCTTCGTCGACGATCCCGACGACCTCGACCAGTGGCGGGCCGCGGTCCGGCCGAACACCAAGGCGTTCTTCGGGGAGAGCATCTCCAACCCGCGCAACGACGTGTTCGACATCGAAGGCGTCTCCTCCGTCGCCCACGAGCACGGCATCCCCCTGCTCATCGACAACACCGTCGCCACCCCCTACCTCATCCAGCCGCTGCGCCACGGCGCCGACATCGTGGTGCACTCCGCGACCAAGTACCTCGGCGGACACGGCACCACCATCGCCGGAGTCCTCGTCGACGGCGGCACCTTCGACTGGGCCTCCGGCCGCTTCGACGACTTCACCACCCCCGACCCCAGCTACCACGGCCTGGTCTACGCCGAACTCGGCCCGCCCGCCTACGCGATCAAGGCACGGGTCGCCCTGCTGCGCGACCTCGGCCCCGCCATCTCCCCGTTCAGCGCCTTCCTCCTGGGACAGGGCATCGAAACGCTCAGCCTGCGCGTCGAACGGCACATACAGAACGCCACCGCCGTCGCCGCATTCCTCGCCGAACAGCCCGGCGTGGAGTCCGTCGCCTACGCCGGCCTGCCGTCCTCGCCCTGGTACGAGCGCGGCAAGCGGCTCGCCCCCCGCGGCACCGGCGCCGTCGTCGCCTTCGAGGCGGCCGGCGGCGAGAAGGCCGCCACCCGCTTCATCGACGCGCTGACCCTGCACAGCCATGTCGCCAACATCGGCGACGTCCGCTCCCTGGTGCTGCACCCGGCGACCACCAGCCACGGGCAGCTCAGCACGGCGGAACAGCTCACCGCGGGCGTCACCCCCGCCACCGTACGGCTGTCGGTCGGCCTGGAGTCGATCGACGACATCCTGGCGGACCTGCGGGCCGGGTTCGCCGCGGCGGAACAGTGACCGTCGGCCTGGCGCGGCCCGTGCCCCGGGCGGACTTCCCCCCGCCCGACGGCCGGCCGCGCCATGTCGGCATCGGGCCGCTGACGCTGGAGTCCGGCGCGCGGCTGCCCGACGTACGGCTGGCGGTGCAGTGCTGGGGCCGGCCCACGGCGGACCGCGGCAATGTCGTCCTGGTGCTGCACGCCCTCACCGGCGACGCCCATGTCACCGGGCCCGCCGGCCCCGGCCGTCCCACCCCCGGCTGGTGGGACGGGCTCGTCGGCGCGCACCGCCCGCTGGACACCCGGACCTGGTGCGTCCTCGCCGCCAATGTCCTCGGCGGCTGCCGGGGCAGCACCGGCCCGGCCTCCCCGCACCCCGCGGGCGGGGCCTGGGGCGGCCGCTTCCCTCGGATCACCGTGCGCGACCAGGTCGCCGCGGAGGCCGCGCTCGCCGATGCCCTCGGCGTCCGCCGGTTCGCCGCGGTGGTCGGCGGGTCCATGGGCGGGGCCCGCGCCCTGGAGTGGGCGATCGGCCACCCGCACCGCGTCGGCGCCGCCCTCGTCCTGGCCGTCGGCGCCCGCGCCACCGCCGACCAGATCGGCACCCAGTCCACCCAGATCGAGGCGATCACCGGCGACCCGGACTGGCAGGACGGCAACTACCACGGCACCGGCCGCGCCCCCACCGCCGGGCTCGCCGTGGCCCGCCGCATCGCCCACCTCACCTACCGCACCGAACGCGAGCTCGACGACCGCTTCGGCAACACCCCCCAACACCCCGGCGAACCCCTGTACGCCGTGGAGAGCTACCTGCGCCACCAGGCACGCAAGCTCGTCGACCGCTTCGACCCGGCCAGCTATGTGGTCCTCACCCGCGCCCTCAACGGCCATGACGTCGGCCGGGGACGCGGCGGGGTGGACGCCGCGCTGGCCGGCTGCCCCGTACCGGCCGTGGTCGCCGGGATCGACAGCGACCGCCTCTATCCCCTGCGTCTCCAGCGCGAACTGGCCGACAAGCTGCCCGGCTGCCGCGGCCTGGAAGTGATCCGTTCCCGGCAGGGGCACGACGGCTTCCTCACCGAGACCGAGGCCGTCGGCGCGCTGCTCACCACGACCCTGAGCCTGGCCTGACCCCGGAAGGAGCCCCCGTGGCCCGCATCCCCTACCCCCGCTTCGCCCCCGGCTTCCGCATGCCGACACCGATCTACGGCGACCCGCAGGACGGCACCCTGCTCAATGTGTTCCGCATGCTCGGGCACAGCCCCGCCCTGCTCGAAGCGGTCGCCCACCTCGGGGCCACCCAGCTCACCGAGGGCGAACTCCCCGACACCGACCGGGAACTGACCATCCTCGCCGCCTCCCGCTGCTTCGCCTCCGACTACGTCTGGGCCCAGCACGCCCAACTCGCCGCCGAGTTCGGCGTCGCCCCCGACCAGCTCGCCGCACTCTCCGCGCACGACTTCGCCGCCCCCTGCTTCGACCGTTCCCAGCAGGGCCTGCTGGCTCTCGTCGCCGAGGTCGCGGCCAGCACCCGCGCCGACGACGCCCTGCTGGACCGCGTCCGCGAGGAACGCGGCGACCGGCAACTCGTCGAGATCATCGCCCTCGTCGGCGTGTACTTCCTCGTCTCCCGGATCAACACCACCCTCGACATCGACATCGACCGGCGCGAGCTGGACAACGCCCTGTCCGCCGCCGGCCACCAGCGGACCGGCTCCCTGCCCCGGTAGCGGCGGGACCGCCCCGCCCGCCGCCGCACCCGGTCCCGCACGTTCACCCCGGATTCCCTCGCACCCCCGCCCCGCGTCAGAAAAGGGAAAGACCGTGCACAACACGACGTCCAGCGTTGAGGTTCCCCCGAACCCGGCAGGCGCGATCGCCGTGGTCGGCATGTCCTGCCGGTTCGCCCAGGCGTCCACGACCGCGGAACTGTGGACGCTCCTGCGCGAAGGCCGCGACACGATCACCGAGGTGCCACCGGACCGATGGGACGCGGACGCGTTCCACGACAGCGACCGCACGGCACCCGGCCGGACGACCTCCCGGTGGGGATCGTTCCTCGACGGCATCGACCGCTTCGACCCGGCCTTCTTCCACCTGTCACCGCGCGAGGCCGCGATGACCGACCCCCAGCAGCGCCTCATGCTCGAACTCGGTTGGGAGGCGCTGGAGGACGCCCGGGTGCGGCCCGGCGCGCTGCGCGGCCGCCGGGTCGGGGTGTTCGTCGGCTCCATCTGGGACGACTTCACGCGCCTGGTCTACCGGGACGCGGTGGACGCCAGCACCCAGCACACCATGCCGGGCGTCCAACGCGGCATGATCGCCAACCGCCTCTCGTACTTCCTCGGCACCACCGGCCCCAGCCTCGTCGTGGACACCGGCCAGTCCTCCTCCCTGGTCGCCCTCCACCTGGCCTGCGAAAGCCTCCGCCACGGCGAGTCCGAGACCGCCATCGCCGCCGGGATCAACCTCAGCCTGCTCCCGGAGACCTCCGTGATCTCCGCCAAGTGGGGCGGCCTCTCCCCGGACGGGCGCTGCCACACCTTCGACGCCCGCGCCAACGGCTATGTCCGCGGCGAGGGCGGCGGCGCCGTCGTCCTCAAACCGCTCGACCGGGCCGTCGCCGACGGGGACCGCGTCCACTGCGTCGTCCTCGGCGGCGCCGTCGGCCACGGCGCCGGCGCCGCCGCGACCACCCCCGACGAACAGGCCCAACGCGAGGTGCTCCGCCTCGCCTACGAGAACGCCCGGACCGACCCGGCGGACGTGCAGTACGTGGAACTGCACGGCACGGGAACGAAGGTCGGCGACCCGATCGAGGCCGCCGCGCTCGGGGCCGTCGTCGGCACCGCCGGAAACGGCCGTACCCTCCGCGTCGGCTCGGTCAAGACCAACCTCGGCCATCTGGAAGGGGCCGCCGGCATCGCCGGATTCCTCAAGGTCGCCCTGAGCATCCGGCACCGCAGCCTGCCCGCCAGCCTCAACTACCGCACCCCGAACCCCGACATCCCCCTGGACACCCTCCGCCTCGCCGTACAGCAGGAGACCGGCGCCTGGCCCGCCGGCAACGCCCCGCTCATCGCGGGCGTCAGCTCCTTCGGCATGGGCGGCACCAACTGCCATGTGGTGGTGACCGAACCCCCCGCGCCCACCCCCGCGACACCCCGCCCGGACGACACACCGCGGCCCACCGCATGGGTCCTCTCGGGCCGCACCAAGGACGCCCTGGACGCCCAGGCACGACGGCTGCGCGGCCACCTGGCGGGACGGGACGACTGGCACCCGCTGGACGTGGGCCTGTCGCTGGCGACGACCCGTACGGTCTTCGACCGCCGTGCGGTGGTGGTCGGCACCGACCGCGACGAGCTGCTGGCACGGCTGAAACGGGTGACGGGCGCCCAGCCGCTGGTGCCGGGCGGCGTGGGCTTCCTGTTCGCCGGCCAGGGGGCGCAGCGCGCGGGGATGGGGGCCGGGCTGACGGCGCGTTTCCCGGTGTTCGCGGCGGCCTTCGACGAGGTGTGCGAGCGGTTCGAGGGACTGTCGTTGCGTGAGGCGGTCTCTTCGGGGGAGGGGCTGGACGAGACGGGGGTGACGCAGCCGGCGTTGTTCGCGTTCGAGGTGGCGTTGTTCCGGCTGGTGTCGTCGTGGGGCATCACCCCCGACCTCCTTCTCGGGCACTCCATCGGCGAGATCGCGGCCGCCCACGTGGCGGGAGTCCTGTCCCTGGACGACGCGGTGACGCTGGTGGGGGCGCGCGGACGGCTGATGCAGGCGTTGCCGCCGGGCGGGGCGATGGTGGCGGTGAATGCCGCGGAGTCGGTGGTGGTGCCGTTGCTCGGGGAGCGTACGGGGCTTGCCGCGGTCAATGGTCCGTCGTCGGTGGTGGTCGCGGGCGCCGAGGACGAGGTCC
>NZ_JCANQV010000032.1:0-30171 GCF_059553635.1 Candidatus Streptomyces philanthi | reverse complement strand
GGTCATCAGCCGGTCGCGGCGGGCCGCGCAGGCGTGTTCGCGGGCGAGGGTGCCGGACAGCCAGCCCAGTTCCGTGCGGAGTTGGTCGGCCCAGACCTCTTCGGTCAGCGGCCGGAAGGTGTACAGGAGGGCGCTGATGCGGCGGGCCGCGCTGCGCAGCTGGCGGGCGGCCTCCTCGGCGGTCTCCGCGTCCGGTCCGCTGTCGCGGTGTACGCGCAGATGGCGCAGGAAGTCCGCCGAGCGGCGGTGCAGATGGCGGGCGAGCACCTCGCCCGCGGTGGCGCCGGGCGGCGCCTCCGCGGGGGGCGCGGGTCCGTCCACCACGGCGGCGCGGGCGCCGTGCGCTCCCGCCGGCTCGTATCCGGTACCGATGAGTCCGGCCGGGCCGGCCGGCAGGTCATGTCGCTGGGCCACGCCGGCGCCTCCGGGCGTCGATGAGCATTTCCTGTACGTTGCGCAGCGGTGCGCCGTCGGCGTCCACCGCGTGCCGGGTCCAGTCGCCGTCCGGGCCCAGGTGCCAGGAGGAGGTGGAGTCGGACGTCCCGGTCTCCAGCAGCCGGTTGAGGGCGGCGCGGTGGGCGGGGTCGGCGACGCGGACCAGTGCCTCGATCCGCCGGTCGAGGTTGCGGTGCATCATGTCGGCGCTGCCGAGCCACACCTCGGGTTCGCCGCCGTTGCCGAAGACGAAGACCCGGGAGTGTTCGAGGAAGCGGCCGAGGACACTGCGGACGCGGATGTTGTCGCTGAGGCCGGGTACACCGGGGCGCAGGGAGCAGATCCCGCGGACCCAGATGTCGACGGCCACCCCGGCCTGCGAGGCGCGGTAGAGCGCGTCGATGACGGCCTCGTCGACGATGGAGTTGACCTTGATCCGGATGAAGGCGGAGCGTCCGGCGCGCTGGTGGCCGATCTCCTTGGTGATGCGCTGGACCAGGCCGTCCCGCAGGGAGCGGGGGGCGACGAGCAGCCGGCGGTAGGTGTCCCGCCGGGAGTAGCCGCTGAGCCGGTTGAAGAGGTCGGACAGGTCGGCGCCGACCTGCGGGTCGGCGGTGAGCAGCCCCAGGTCCTCGTAGAGCCGGGCGGTCTTGGGGTGGTAGTTGCCGGTGCCGACGTGGGAGTAGCGCCGCAGGGTGTCGCCCTCCTGGCGGACGACGAGCGAGAGCTTGCAGTGGGTCTTGAGGCCGACGAGCCCGTAGACGACGTGGCAGCCCGCCTCCTCCAGTTTGCGGGCCCACTTGATGTTGGCCTGTTCGTCGAAGCGGGCCTTGATCTCGACCAGGACGAGGACCTGTTTGCCGGACTCGGCGGCGTCGATCAGCGCGTCGACGATCGGGGAGTCGCCGGAGGTGCGGTAGAGGGTCTGCTTGATGGCGAGGACGTCGGGGTCGGCGGCGGCCTGTTCCAGGAACGCCTGGACGGAGGTGGAGAACGAGTCGTAGGGGTGGTGCAGCAGGACGTCGCGGGCGCGCAGCGCCGCGAAGATGTCGGGGGCGGAGGCGGATTCGACCTCGGCGAGGTCGCGGTGGGTGCCGGCCACGAAGGTGGGGTACTTCAGCTCGGGCCGGTCGAGGGCGGCGATGCCGAAGAGGCCGGTGAGGTCGAGGGGGCCGGGCAGGGAGTGGACCTCGGCCTCGGACACCTTCAGTTCCTGGACGAGCAGGTCGAGGACGTCGGGGTCGATGGACTCCTCGACCTCCAGGCGGACCGGCGGGCCGAACCGCCGCCGCATGAGTTCCTTCTCCAGCGCCTGGAGGAGGTTCTCCGCGTCGTCCTCCTCGACCTCCAGGTCCTCGTTGCGCGTCACCCGGAACATGTGGTGCGCGCGCACCTCCATCCCCGGGAACAGCTCCTCCAGGTGGGCGGCGATGACGTCCTCAAGGGGGACGTAGCGCTGCGCGGACGCCTCCAGGAAGCGGGGCAGCAGCGGCGGCACCTTGACCCGCGCGAAGTGGTCGTGGCCGCTGACCGGGTTGCGGACGACGACGGCGAGGTTGAGGGAGAGGCCCGAGATGTACGGGAAGGGGTGCGCGGGGTCGACGGCCAGCGGGGTCAGGACGGGGAAGATCTGCTGGCGGAACAGGGTGAACAGCCCCGCCTTCTCCTGGTCGGTCAGCTCGGGCCAGCGGATGAGGTGGATGCCCTCGGCGGCCAGGGCGGGGGCGACGTCCCGCTGGTAGCAGGCGGCGTGCCGGGCCATGAGTTCCCGCGAGCGGGTCCAGATCAGCTCCAGCACCTCGCGGGGCTGGAGGCCGGAGGCGGAGCGGGTGGCGACGCCGGTGGCTATCCGGCGCTTGAGGCCGGCGACGCGGACCATGAAGAACTCGTCGAGGTTGCTGGCGAAGATCGCCAGGAAGTTGGCGCGTTCCAGCAGCGGGGTGGCCGGGTCCTCGGCCAGTTCCAGTACCCGTTCGTTGAACGCCAGCCAGCTGCGTTCCCGGTCCAGGAAGCGGCCGCCGGGCAGTTCCTCGCCGTCCGCGCCGGGGACCCCCCGCTCGTGGTACGTGTCGAGATCGGCGTCCAGGTCCGGTTCCAGCTCGGGCAGGAGGGGGCGGAGCGCGTACGGGCGGTGCGCGGACATCGCTCCCACGGACGGCTGGGCCGTCGACCCGGTGCCCCGCTGGGGCGCGACGGGAGCCGGCTTCTCGGGCTGGACCTGGGCCTGGGCGCTGGACTCCTGCTTCATGTCCTCATTCTTCCGCGTCCGGGCGTGTCCAGGCGCGTCGAGGAGAAACGGGGCGGCACGGAGCCTCGGGTGGGGGAGGTTCGGCACAGCGGGCTGCATTCAGCGATGTTTGCAAGGCCGTCTGAATCACCGGTAACGCGGATGTGGCGGCCAGGCAAGCGGCGCACTACCGGAAAGGGCTCCGACCAGCGACGATACGGCCGTTCGGGTGAGGGGCGGGACGGCGTACGGGGCCCGCGGTCACCGGGCCGGGCGGACGAGGGGGCCGCCCGCGCTCCCGTTGCGAGGCATGCCCGGCACCCCGGGCCGGTGGCGCGGGCGCGCGGAGACCGGTTCCGCGCTGGGCGCGAGCAACGGGGGCGCGTCGGGGGCGCGCAGGTGCCCGAGGACGACCTCCTCCAGCGACGGTTCCACGGCCTCCCAGGGGCCGGGCATCGGCCCGTCGCGCCGGACCAGCGCGGCGAACCGGTCGCCGGCCGGCCGGGCCTCGACAACGGTGTGGGCGGCGAGGCGGGCGGGCAGCCGGCCGTTCTCGTGCCGTCCCAGGAGCAGGGCGTGGGCGCCGATGACGTCGTCGGCCTCGCCCGCCAGCCGGACCCGCCCGCCGCCGAGGACCAGCAGGTAGTCGCAGACCCCGTCCAGCTCGGCGGGCCGGTGCGAGGAGAGCACGACGGTGGTGCCGTACGCGGCGGCCTGGGCCATCAGCAGCCCGGCGACCCGGTGCCGCACCGTCGGGTCGAGGGCGTCGAGCGGCTCGTCCAGGAGCAGGAGTTGGGGGTCGCGGGCGCAGGCGAGGGCGAGCGCGAGACGGGTGCGGCTTCCGGGGCCGAGGGTGCCGACGCGGGCGTCGAGGGGGATGCCCGCGTCGGCCACGATCCGTGCGGCGCGCTCGCGGTTCCAGTGGCCGGGGCGCGGCCGCAGGGCCTCGGCGACGGTGGCCCGGGGGCGGGGGCCGTGGCCCGGGGCGAGGTGGGCGACGTGGACGCGGCCCTGGGGTGTGGCGGGGTCCGTCCCGAAGACGCGGACGGTGCCCTCGGTGGGGCGGGTCAGTCCGGAGGTGAGCGCCAGCAGGGCGCTCTTGCCGGAGCCCTCGGGGCCGGTGAGCGCGCAGATCCGTCCCGCGGGCAGCCGGAAGGTGCAGTCGCGCAGCTCCCAGCGCCGTAGCCGGCGTCTGCCGAGGCCGACCGCCTCGATCGCGGTACGTCCTGAGGCCCGTCCGGCCGGCCCGCGCATCGCACCCCTCCCACATTCCACTAATGAACTAGTGGAAGCCTGCGGGAAACCGGCTGCGGCTGTCAACCCGCCTCCGTACGCTGACCGGATGCCCACGCCTTCCGCACCCGCCGCCCCGCCCCTGCCGTACACCCCGCGCTACCCGCTGCGCACCGAGCGCCTCGACCTGCGCCCGTTGCGCCCCACCGAGGACTTCGCGGCCGTCCACGCCTACCGGTCGCTCCCCGAGGTGTACCGCTACCTCTACGGGGACCCGCTCGACACGGAGGGCACCCGCGCCTCGCTCGCCCGCAAGGCGGCGCACACCGCCCTGCGGGACAGCGGAGACTCCCTCCAACTCGCCGTGACCGTGCGGGAGTCGGGGACACTGGTCGGGGACATCGTCTTCGTGCTGACCAGCCGGGAGCACCGCCAGGGCCGCATCGGCTATGTCTTCCACCCGGACCACCACGGCCGCGGCTATGCGACCGAGGCGAGCCGGGCCCTGCTCCGGCTCGCCTTCGAGGAGCTGCGGCTGCACCGCGTCCAGGCCGAACTGGACGGCCGCAACACCGCGTCCGCCCGGCTGCTGGAGCGGCTGGGGATGCGGCGCGAGGGCCACTTCCGGCAGAACGAGTACCTGGACGGCGAGTGGACCGACGAGGTGGTCTACGCGATCCTCGCCGAGGAGTGGCGGGAGCGCGCGGGCACCACCGGGGCGTGAGCGCCCCCGGATACCCCGAGGGCCCGCCTCCGGCGGGGGCGGGCAGCCCTTCGCACCAGTACCATATTTGCATGGACGCGCAAGAACAGGTGTGGGACGAGGAGGCCGCGGGCCGGGCGGTGGCGGTGCTCAAGGCGGTGGCCGACCCCTCGCGCTACCGGCTGCTGTGGGCACTCAGCCAACAGGAACTGCCGGTGAGCGCGCTGGCCCGGCTGCTGGGCGCGCATGTCGCCGCGACCTCGCAGCACCTGGCCAAGCTCCGCGCGGCCGGCCTGGTCACCTCCCGCAGGGAGGGCACCCGCATCTACTACCGCGCACACAACGTACGCGGCCTCCTGGAGGAGGCGGCCCTGACCGCCGGCCCCGACGGCCGCCACGGCACGTCGGACGCGCCGCAGGAGGCGGACGAGGCGGCCACCCTACGGGAGCGGGCCGGACGCACCACACCGGCCGTACGGGTCCGGCGGCTGGCCGCCGACCACTGAGCGGCGCCACCGGCCAGGGGCCGGTTCGTCTTCCCCTGCGGGCGGCATCGACGATGAGGCGTACTCGCCTAGTCAAGACGAACTTTCGCTGCCCATCGACGAGTTGCCATCTCGCCGCACCGACGTCCCACCAGGTTCCGCCCCCGCACGGGGACAGAACCCGAGATCGGTCACGCCCTCACACAGACCCTGAGGCAAAGGCCCCGCCCGCCTGTGGGGAGGGAGATCAGATGCGGCGCACGAAAACCTTGGCCGTGTTGTGGAACGTGACCGTCATCCCGACGTGGCCGGACCGGCTCCCCTCCCGCGCTGACCAGCGCTCAACGGACGCGATCTGCGGGGACTCGGCGTTCGTCACGAGGGAGGCGAGCCATTTCTCCGGGTCGTCGCCGGGCGCGGGGCCTCGCCCACGGGGAGCGGGGTCCCGTCGACCGCCAGGGGTTCGCTCCCGTCCTCCTTGTGCCGCTCGCCTTCGGGGAGTTGCCCAATGACCTGCCAGTGGGTCTCGCCCTTGTCGGTGGTGATCACGAAGCCGAACGGGTGCTTCGTGTCTCCGGCCTCGGCGAGCGACTTCACGCTGACGGTGGTCGGCTCGTTCCGGGCCAGATCCATGACGAAGCCGGCGAAGGTCTTGGGACGCACGTGCCTTCCTCTCCCTGCGGGGCCGCCAGTGTATGAGTCGTCGGGGCGTTCACGCGGTGCTCTCCGGCGGGTTCCAGCGCTGTGACCGAAGAGGTCCGCCGGGTTGGTGGACCGAGCCGCGACCCGGCTCACGGCTCGGGGAAGAGGGCACGTCGTGGGACCGGGCCCGGGGCGGAGCACGCCCGGTCCCGGAGTTCCGCGCGGAGTTCCACGAGGAGCGATGTGCTGTCGGCTCCACCAGGGCCTTGGGTCAGACGGTCACTCCCCGGTGGTCGTCCCATGCCCGGGCGGCCGTGGCCATGGCCTTGAGCCAGGACGCGTCAGGATTGCGGTCCGCCACGGTGCGATGCATCCGGAGAGTGGCCGCGGCGAACACATCGACGGCCTTCGGGTCCGCTTCCGTCCACGCCGTGCAGCCGGCCGCTCTCGGGGACGAGCCCGTCCGCCGATCTCAGCAAGGGCGCTCAGGTGATGCGGGCCACCCCCGCGTGCCCGGGGTGAATGCACCGGGGAACGAAACGCACAGGGCCGTCAAGGACATGGCGATTACGCTCCTACAGGTTCAGGAACCCGACCACGGAGTACCGCGCATGCCTGTGCGTGGAGATCCGGGTCCTTGAGGGTCATGCGGCCGACGTGCAGCCGCTGATGGCCGTAGACGGGTTTGGCCGGCTCGCTGGTGCCGTCCACCTCCAGCGTCCATTCGGCGTCGCGAAGATCCAGCGTTCCGGGCTTCGGGACCACGCGGGAAGACCATCCGGTGCACAGCAGCCACTCCACAGCCTGCGGGGCGTGGCGGGCCGCAACGTCCATGAGGTGCACGTCGGGGACTTCTGGGACGGGGAGATACCCGACCACGGCGTCCACGCCGAAACGGCCGGTCGTGGCGTAGGCGACGGCACCGTATACGTCGGGCCACAGGTGCAGCAGGGGGAACACGGTGACGCGGCCGTGATCGTTCATGGCTTTCGGCATGGAGCAGGTCTCCCAAGGGTGAGGCGACCCCGGCAGCCTGTCAGCGCGGGGCCGCCTCACCTAGTTGATCACCGTGCTATGGCGCCCAGTTGACGGCCAGTTGTCGCCGCATCCCTGGTTGGGGTTGCCCTCCTGGCCGTCATTGCCGGGGCCGGTCTCACTCTGGGCTGTTCTCTTCATCTCCCGCGTACGTGGACAACGTGCTCAGCTTTTCCGGGTCCACTGCGGGTTCCCTTCTTGGCTGTGCCGTGCCGGGGGCGGTCCCCGGCACGTGGTGCACGTGCGGCCGGCCGCACTCGTCGGCTACCGCGCCCGCCCCGGCCGGCGCTGCCCGATAGGGCCGGGGCGGGAGTTTCGGGCCTGGTGAATTTCCATCCAGGCAGGGGGGCGTCGTCGCGGCAAGGCCAGTACCGGCCGCCAAGCGCAAGTCCATGTGCCTTGCCCTCCTTTGCTGATGACGGGAGGGCCGCCCCGCCGCAAACGGTCCCGGGGGGCGTGGGGACGCGTCGCGGCAGGGCGACCGGCCTGGAAGCGGGGCTGTCCGAGGGCGTGGACGGCCCCGCCCGCACGGGCGCGAGGGGCACACCGTGCGGGAGTTGGTGGCCGGGCGGTGCGGTGCGCAGGCCCGGACAGCCTGTGAGTGCCGCCCCCGCCGTGGGTGTCTGTGAACGAGCCCGTGGCGGGGGCGGCTGCCCGTACGACGCAAGGGGGAGGGAGGGTCGTACGGGAGTCAGTGTTTGGTCATGCTGAGCAGCAGGGGAACGGCCATCACCCCGCCCCACACCAGGGTCATGAAGACCCCTCCGACGATCTGCCCGTCACCCGTGATGCGTGGGAAGCGCCGCTTTCTGCGGTGGCCGGGCATTACTTTGGGCGGCTTTCGCTTCGGCGGTTCTCTTCCCGCACCTTTTCCCGCAGGTCGTCGGTGCTGCCTTTTTCCTTTTCCTTGCTTTCCGGCATAGCGGTACCTCACGTCGGATTACTCGGTATCCCCGTTTCCCCCGCCGTAGCCGCCCGGCCCGCCATGACTCGGGCCGGGCGGCCGCCCCCTCCCCGTTCCCACTCCCAGGGGGAGGGGCGCCTCACGGCCGGGATCTCGATCGACCGGCCGTGAGGAGATGCGGAGGTGATTACTCGTCGCGCCGCTCGTCGCGCCGTTCGGCGAACTCGCGCAGTACGGCGGCGAGTTTCCGCGCCGTGGGGATGTTGCACCGGCTGAGATCCACCAGCGCGATCTCCCGCCCGGCAATCTCCCCGACCGAGACACCGAGGGACGGCAGCGTGATGCCAACGCCCTTGAGGGCGGAGGTCAGTTCGCCACACGCTTCCTCGGCTTCCCCTTCGTCGTGCTTGTATACGGTTTGCGATTCGTACGTCAACGTGGCTGGCTCCATCCCCCGTAGAGATGAGGTGTTGCCGCCCGGCCGGCCAGAACGCGAGCACTCCGGCCGGGCGGCTCCCTCCCGCGCCCGTCCGGGGAGGGGGCCCGCCGCCGGTGCCTCTCCGGAGCACCCCGGCGACGGGAGTCGCGGGTCAGCTATTGCTGACGCGTCGGGGCGGCGGGCGCGGGGACACGTCCGCAACAGCCGCGGAGTCCGACAGCATCCGACACAGCGCGCCCGCCGTCTGGAGGAGGAGCGCCCACGTCGGCCGCGCGAACTCCGTCGGGATGCTCGCCGGCCACAGGATGCGCACGGTGCCCGCCGGCGAGTCGGTGACCGCCAGGTGCACGGCGTGCAGTTGGCGCGCGGTCATCGGGGCGCGGCGTACGCGACGCGGTAGTGCGATGTGCACGACTCCCCCTTCCGTGATCGCGAGCAGCAGGCGTCAACTGGCGCGCCGCTCTTGCCCCTTCGTAGCGATTCCGCTACCGGGGCCACACAGCTTGGACTAGGGTCAGGAGCGGTTTCAACGTTCCAGAAACGCACGAAAACAAGGGGGCTCTCGTGGTGAACTACAACGACCTGAACCCAGAGAAGTCGGCGCAAGCGCGGTTCGGAGCGCGTTTGCGCAGCGCACGAGAGGCGCGTGGCTGGAAGCAGCAAGAGCTAGGCGAGCGGATGTCATATTCCTGCTCGCATATCTCGTCGGTCGAAAATGGCAATAAGTTTCCAACTTTGCGGTTTTCGCGCAGTGCCGATCGCGTCTTCGGGCTGGTCGGCTCCGCAGACTCGTTCGAGCGCGCGCAACGCGAGATCCGAAACGGCGCTTTGCTGGAGGGGTTCCCGGAGTACGTCGGGTACGAGGGGCGAGCAGTGGAGATCCGGCTGTACGACATCGGCATCGTCACCGGCTTACTCCAGACGCCTGAGTACGCACGAGTGTTGGTGGATGTGGCAGTGGAGCGAGGGACCATCACGCCCGAGCAAGGGGAAGAACGACTAGCGTTCTTGGCCGACCGCCAAGCAGCGTTGGAGCGTCCCCGCCCGCCCATGGTCATGGTGGTGATGGATGAGAGTTGCATCCATCGGCAGGTCGGCGGCCCCACCATCATGGAGGCGCAGTTGACGCACCTGATCGAGTTCGCACGGCGTCCGAACACCGTTCTTCAGGTGTCGCCGTTCACCATAGGGGAACGCCGAACCTTCGCGTTGCCGATCAACTTGCTGACGATGGCGGATCGGTCCGTGTGTGGCTACGCCGAGTCACAGATGCAAGGGCATTTCGACCGCGACAGCACGTGCGTAGCCCCCCTGCTGACGTCCTACCATCAGTTGCAAGCCGAGGCACTTTCCCAAGCGGAAACCGTGGCCCTGATCAACCAGCTACGAAAGGGCACCCCGTGACGACCGAACCCCTCAACTGGATCAAGTCCTCTTACAGTGACAACGGCGGCAACTGCATCGAGTGGGCACCCGCCACCACCGCATCCGGTGCCGTCCCCGTCCGCGACAGCAAGAACCCGCACGGCCCGGTGCTCACGATCGCCCCGGCCGCCTGGTCCGCGTTCGTCGGCAGCGTCAAGGCCAACGAGCTGTCCGCGTAACACCGCGCGTCCCCTCCGACTCTCCGGCGGAGGGGACACCCTTCGCCCCGCGCCCGCAAGGGGGCGGGGCGTCGCTGCGTCCGGCTCAGCAGAAGAGGGCGTGGCGGACAGAGTCCCCGAACGTGACCACTCAGGTCTTGCCGTTCGCCAGTGGCCCCGTGCTGTACTCAGAGGCACAGCGGTTGGAGCGTGCGATCGATTCAGCGTCGGTCATAGCCACGGGTACCGAACAGTAACGGAGTACTCACGATGAACAACGAACCAATTTGCTGGGTCAAATCGTCTTTCAGCGGGTCGAACGGCGGCCAGTGCGTCGAGTGGGCCCCGACCACCGCCGCCACGACCGGCGCCGTCCCCATCCGTGACAGCAAGAACCCGCACGGCCCGGTGCTCACGATCGCCCCGGCCGCCTGGTCCGCCTTCGTCTCCGGCGTCAAGATCGGCGACCTGGCCGCGTAACCACTCCCCCGCCCCCTCCGGCTTCCCGGCGGAGGGGGCGCCCGGCTCAGGGCTTGCGGAACACCGCGCCCTCGTCCAGCCGGTACTCCTGCGGTTCGGCGTCGTAGGTGTACAGCTCGGCGTAGCGGCCCCAGTCGGTGGCGGTGTCCAGTTGCTGGTCCACCTGTTCGCTGGTGAAGTGGTGTGCGAGCAGGTCGCGGAAGAAGCCGGCGCGCAGCCTGGTGTCGCGGTTGCCCCGGAGGCTGGTGGTGATCAGCTTGACCAGTGGGGCGTTGAGGGCGGCCTCGGCGAAGATGGTCTTGGAGTGCTGGACGTCGGCGTCCGCGAAGGCGGTGCCGTTCTCGGTGAGCAGCAGGTCGTCCCCGGTGACCTTGGCGAAGCCGAGCAGGTCGAGGGCGTCGACCTGGGGCAGGATGTCGTCGATCTCCAGGCCCAGGTCGTCCGCGAGGTCGGCGAGTTCGCAGCGTCCGCCGCGGTCGAGGACCAGTTCCGCGAGGCCGGAGAGGCCGTCGACGCTGGCGGTGGGCAGCGGCGCGTTGGCGACGGTGCGGCGCTCCGGCTCGACGCCCTCGGCGCGGCCGGGCAGCCGGGTCTCCTTCTGCCGTCCGGTCATGGTGCGGTAGACGCGGTCGATGAGGTCCTCGAAGGCGGGCGCGTTGCGGTCGCGGGGGCGGTCGAGGCCGACCTCGAAGACCTCCCGGATCGTGCCGTACGGGCGGGCACCGAGGACGACGATCCGGTCGGCCATCAGCACGGCCTCCTCGATGTTGTGGGTGACCAGCACGATGGCGCGGGTGGGGAACTGCCCGGACTCCCACAGCTCCATCAGCTCACCGCGCAGGTTCTCGGCGGTCAGCACGTCCAACGCGGAGAACGGCTCGTCCATCATCAGCACGTCCGGCTCGACGACCAGGGCGCGGGCGAAGCCGACGCGCTGGCGCATCCCGCCGGACAGCTCCTTGGGGTAGGCGGACTCGAAGCCGTCCAGGCCGATGAGGTCGATGGCCTGGCGGGCGGCGTCGGCACGCGCGTCGGGGGCGATGCCCTTGGCCTCCAGGCCGAGTTCGACGTTCTGCTGGACGGTGAGCCAGGGCAGCAGCGCGAAGGTCTGGAAGACCATGGCGGTGCCCGGGTTGGCTCCGGTCAGCGGGGTGCCGCGGTAGGTGACGGTGCCGGAGCTGGCGGGGACGAGGCCGGCCAGGCAGCGCAGCAGGGTGGACTTCCCGGAGCCGGACTTGCCGAGCAGTGCGACGACCTCCCCGGCCCTGACCTGGAGGTCGATGCCGGACAGTACCGGCAGTTCGCGGTCGGCGCCCGCGTAGGACTTGGTCAGGCCGCGGGTCTCCAGGAGCAGATCGCCGTCGGCCGGGCGCGGGGCGGCCGCCTCCGGGAGGACGGCGGTACGGGGGTTGCGGTGGGCGCGGAGGTTGCGCAGCGTGTTCAGCACCATGACGGGGCTCCAGTCAGGGACGTACGAGAAAAGTTCACAGCGAGTAGCGGGTCTCGGCAAGCCGGTACAGGCGGCGCCAGAAGAGGCGGTTGAGGCCGACGACGTACAGGCTCATCACCGCGACCCCGGCCAGCAGGCGGGCGAAGTCGCCCTCGCTGGTGGCGCGCGCGATGTAGGCGCCCAGGCCGGTGGCGGTGAGGGTGGTGCCGCCGAAGGTGACCACCTCGGAGACGATGGAGGCGTTCCAGGCGCCGCCGGAGGCGGTGATGCCGCCCGTGACGTACGACGGGAAGATGCCGGGGATGATCAGCCGCCGCCAGCGCTGCCAGCCGCGTACGCCGAGGTCGTCCATGGCCTCGCGCAGGTCGGTGGGGATGGACATGGCGCCGGCGATGGCGTTGAAGAGGATGTACCACTGGGCGCCGAGGGCCATCAGCAGCACACCGCCGACGTTGATCGACAGCCCGACCTCCAGGAAGACCCAGACGGCGAGCGGGAAGAGGAAGTTGGCGGGAAAGCTCGCCAGGATCTGCACCACGGGCTGGGCGACGCGGGTGAGCGCGGGCGAGAAGCCGATCCGCACCCCGATCGGCACCCAGACCAGGGTGGCGACGACGACCAGGACGATCACCCGGGCGAGGGTGGCGAGCCCCAGCAGCAGCGGTTCGCCGAACACGCCGAGCCCCGCCCGGTCGTGCACATAGCGGAACAGGTCGAACAGCCCCCAGGCGATCAGGACCCCGGCGACCACGGCGACGACGACGTCCCCGGCCCGCTGCCGGGCGCGGTCGACCACGAGGGGCCGGTCGTCGGTGCCCAGGACCCGGCCGGCGCGGGCGAGGGCCTGCCCGGCGGGGCGCAGCACCCGGCCGATCAACCGCGGCCAGTGCGAACGGCGCAGGAAGTCCAGGACCAGGGAGCGCTGGATCTCGCCGGCCTCGGACTGCTCGTTCTTGAACCGTTCGGCCCAGGCCGTCAGCGGCCGCCAGAACAGGAAGTTCACGCCGATCACCATGATCGCCATGGTGGCGATGGCCCAGCCGACCTTGCCCAGGTCGCCGTCGGCGATGGCGGCGCCCGCGTACGAGCCGACGCCGGGCAGGGTGTAGTCCTGGTTGTTGACGCTGATCGCCTCGGACGCGACGAGGAAGAACCAGCCGCCGCCGAAGCTCATCATGCCGTTCCAGATCAGGCCGATCATCCCGGACGGCAGTTCCACCTTCCAGAACCGCATCCACCGGGTGAAGCGGAACGAGCGGGACAGCTCGTCGAGTTCACGCGGCAGCGAGGTCAGCGAGGAGTAGAAGCCGAACGTCATGTTCCACGCCTGCGAGGTGAAGATCGCGAACACCGACGCGCACTCCAGGCCCAGCATCGACCCGGGGAACAGCGCGATGAATCCGGTCACCGCCACGGTGAGGAACGCCAGCACCGGTACGGACTGGAGGATGTCGAGCGCCGGGATCAGCAGGCGTTCCATGCGGCGGCTGCGGGCAGCCGTGTACGCGTAGACGAAGGTGAAGACGGTGGACACGGCGAGCGCGGCGAACATCCGCAGCAGTGAGCGCGCCGCGTCGTACGGGAGCTGTGAGGGGTCGGTGTCGACCTTGATGTTCTGGTGCGTACTGAAGGAGACCGTGGTCCCCTGCCCCACCCGTAGCACCACATACAGCAGCACCAGGACGGCGGCGGCGACCGCCACATCGACCCAGGTCATCCGGGTCGGGCGCCCCGGCAGTCGCGACGCGGGCGTCGTAGGGGCCGCGGTGCCGGCGGGGTTGTCGGTACGGATCGACATCACGAGGACCTCCGTGCACACGGTGGGGCATCGCTCCCGGGGGCGCGACCGCGGAAGAGGCGGACGGGGCGCGGGGAAGGGCCCGGTGTGCGGATAGACGGGCGGGAAGGACGGCGGCCGGGGTGATCCTGGCCGCGTCACGCCGGCCCGCGCCATGCGGCGAAGGACAGCGGATCAGTGACTGCCGGGGAGGCTGCTACTACTGGGAGGGTCGGCGCCCATGGCTGCCTCCTCTGGGATGACCTGCGTCTTACGGGGGTGACCTGCGTCTTTTCGGGCAGCGCCGCTCCGGGCACGCCGAGGTGCCGGGGGCAGGTGCCGCTGGAAGTCTGCTCCTCTTTGCGTCAATACGCAAATAACCTCGGGGTGACGCCCGCGCCCCGGAATCCGCTTGCCCCTTGTTGCGCGGCCGTGCAAGTATGGCTTCGTTCCGACCGGTACGGCCGTTCGACGCGCCGTGCCCGGAACCGTCCACCGACACCGCGCGGGAACCGCCCGCGCCCGGCCGGAAGGGGGCTGACATGGACGGTTGCAGTAGTACGCACCGCGACCCGGCCCCGCGTCCGGCCGCCCTTCCCGGGATCTTCTGAGAACATCGGCGCCTGTGGCGCCCGGTCCCGGGACGGCCTTGAGGCGCACGAGCGCGTAGGCCCGTTCCGCCGCTGAGGCCCTTCGCGGCGCCGTTCTCCGACACGCGTGGCTTTCCCGGCGTCCCGGGGGCTCCCGCGCCCCCGTTCCCCTGGCGGTCGTCCGCGTACCCGGCCTCCTCGACGGAAGGCCCACGAGGCGCGACGCCTCCCCTCACCCATCCCATCCGAGGCGTGCCGCCGCACGCCCGCACCGTACGGAGGTGACCCCATGACGGTGTTCACCCACCACACCGACCACCCGACGTCCGGCCACGGGCCCGGCGCCGTGCGCGCCACCCTGGCCCGCATCGTGCGGCGTCTCGCCGACAGCCCGTCCGACCAGGCCGTTCTCCGCGCGCTCGGGGTCGAGGCCCGCCACCCGGACGCGCCCACCCACCCCGGTCCCACGGACCACCGCCGTCCCTGACCCTTCGTCCGTCACAGGAGGTGCCGCTGTGCAGAGCCTGACCACCCTCGACTTCGCGCTCCGTCTGGCCACCGGCGTCGGCTGCGGCGCCCTGATCGGCGTGGAACGCCAGTGGCGCGCCCGCATGGCCGGGCTGCGCACCAACGCCCTGGTCGCCGCCGGGGCCACCCTGTTCGTCCTCTACAGCGAGGCCGTGTCCGACCCCACCGGCCCCACCCGGGTCGCCTCCTACGTCGTCTCCGGCGTCGGCTTCCTCGGCGCGGGCGTCATCCTGCGCGGCGGCGCCTCCGTGCGCGGCCTCAACACCGCCGCCACCCTGTGGTGCTCGGCCGCGGTCGGCGTCCTTGCCGCGTCCGGGCGCCTCGCGCTCGCCGTGCTGGGCGCGCTCACCGTCATCGGCATCCATCTCGTGCTGCGGCCCACCAGCCGGCTGATCGACCGCGCGCCGCAGGGCAACGCCGACAGCACCGTCCGGGCGACCCTTCACGTCAGCTGCGAACGGCAGGACGAGGCGCATGTCCGCGCCCTGCTCATCCAGTTGCTCGGCAGCACCGATCCGCGGCTCGCGGGACTGCGCATCCGCCGGGGCGAGGACGACACCACGAGCCTGGAGGCCGCGATCACCACCGAGGGCTCCCCCGGGACGGACATGGAACAGCTCGTCACCCGGCTCTCCCTGGAGCCCGGCGTCCACGACCTGCACTGGCACCTCGGCGAACCCGACGACCCCACCCCCACCACCCCGGTTCCCGCCACCCACCGCTGGTGACACCCGGGTGGCGCCTCCCCCGGCAACGCCAAGGGCCCCTTCCGCCGCACACACCACGGCGGAAGGGGCCCTCGTACAGGACGGGCGGGGGCGTCGAACGATCCCCTCCCGTCACCCCCTCACGTCTCCGACCGGTACATCAGGTCCGTCTCGTGCGTGACGAACCCCAGCCGTTCGTACACGCTCACCGCGGGCCCGTTGTCCGCGTCCACGTAGAGCATCGCCGTCGGCAGGCCCTCCGCCGCGAGGTGCCGCAGGCCGATGGTGGTCAGCGCCTTGCCGAGCCCGCCGCCCTGCGCGCCGGGGCGGACGCCGACGACGTACACCTCGCCGAGGCCCTCGTCGGCGTGCACCTTGGTCCAGTGGAAACCGGCGAGCCGCCCCTCCCGTTCGGCCAGGAAGAAGCCCTTGGGGTCGAACCACGGTTCGGCCTTCCGGGCGTCCAGGTCGCGCTGGGTCAGCGCGCCCTGCTCGGGGTGGTGCGCGAACGCCTCGGCGTTCGCCTCCAGCCAGGCCGTGTCGTCCTGCCCCGGCTGGAACGTCCGGACGGTCACGCCCTCGGGCAGCTCCGGCTCCGGCAGGTCCAGGTCCGTGAGGGAGCGCCGCATCTGCCGCAGTTCCCGGAAGAGCGTCAGCCCGAGGGTCTGCGCGAGGTGCCGGGCGGCCGGATGCCCGCCGTGCGCCCAGACCCGCAACCGCCGGCCGGACTGCCGCATCAGCTCCGAGCCGAGCGCCCGGCCGTGGCCCTGGCCGCGGTGGCCGGGGTGGACGACGAGTTCGGCGGCCGGCGCCTCCACCGGGTCGGTGTCCTCCAGCTGCCCGTAGGCCACCAGCACCTCACCGCTCTCCCCGGGCCCGTACACCAGCACATGCCTCACGCCCGCCCGGGGGCCACCGCGCAGCTGCAACCGCCCCTGTTCGGACACGGCGGGCTGGCCGTCCGTGCGCGCGGCCTGTTCGACCAGCGCCAGCGCGGCGGCGGCCTCCTCGGGTGACGGCGCTTCCAGCACCTGAATCCTGCGGCCGGTCCGGCCCATCTCCTGTGCAGCGTCAGTCATGCTCGAAGCGTACGTCTCCGGGGCGCGCGACCCCGAGGCGTTCGGGCCGGGGGCGCACCACCCCGACACGTACGGCGGCGCGCGGGCACGCCTCCGGGTCCGGCCCGCGCCGACGCCGTACCGACATCCGGTCGTCACCTTCGCGCTCTGTCCCGCTACGCGCGTCAACCGTAGGCTGCCGTCGCCCGCACCCGGTCCACGAAAGGGAGCCCATGCCCGCGACATCCCCACCGCGACGCCGCACGCGCAGACTGGCGGCCGGTGCCGCCGTCCTGGCCGCGGCGGCCGGTCTCACCGCGGCGGCCGTCCCGGCCGGCGCCGACAGCGACACCACGCGCCACCGGGGCCACACGGTCGATGTCCAACTGCTCTCGTTCAACGACTTCCACGGCAACCTGGAGCCGCCCCAGGGCTCGTCCGGCACGATCACCGAGCGGCGGCCGGACGGCACCACCGAGGCCGTCCCGGCGGGCGGCGTCGAATACCTCGCCCAGGCCCTGCGCACCGCCCGCAAGGGCCACCCGTACTCGGTGACCGCCGCGGCCGGCGACATGATCGGCGCGAGCCCGCTGCTGTCCGGCCTCTTCCACGACGAGCCGACCGTCGAGGCGCTGAACAAGCTGAAGCTGGACGTCACCTCCGTCGGCAACCACGAGTTCGACGAGGGCCGCGCCGAGTTGGAGCGCATCCAGCGCGGCGGCTGCCACCCCAAGGACGGCTGCTACGAGAAGGACCGGAAATACACCGGCGCCGCCTTCCCCTACCTCGCGGCCAATGTCACCGACGACCGCACCGGGAAGCCGCTGCTGAAGCCGTACACGGTCTGGAAGCACAAGGGCGTCAAGATCGGCTTCATCGGGGTGACGCTGAAGGGCACCCCCGACATCGTCAACGCCGAGGGCATCAAGGGCCTCACCTTCCACGACGAGGTCGCCACGATCGACAAGTACGCCAAGGAGCTGGACCGCAAGGGCGTCAAGGCGATCGTCGCCCTCCTCCACGAGGGCGGGATGCCGGCCTCCACCGCGTACAACTACGACTGCGACAGCCCCGGCCCCGGGGACGGCATCTCCGGCCCGATCACCAAGATCGCCGAGCGGGTCACCCCGAAGGTCGACGCGCTGGTCACCGGCCACACCCACCAGGCGTACACCTGCACCGTCCCCGACCCCTCGGGCACCCCGCGCACCGTCACCTCCGCCGCGTCCTTCGGACGGCTCTACACCGACACCACGCTGACGTACGACCGCCGCACCCAGGACATCGTGCGCACCAGCGTCCGCGCCCCCGGGGCCGTCAACCACATCGTCCGCCGCGACCGGCCGAAGGCCGCGGACATGACCTCGCTGATCGCCCGCTGGAACAAGCTCGCCGCACCGATCGCCGCCCGTCCCGTCGGCCACATCTCCGCCGACATCCCCGGCCGCGGCGCCGGCACCCCCGAGTCCCCGCTCGGCGACCTGATCGCCGACGCCCAGCTGGAGGCCACCAGCGGCGAGGGGAAGGGCGGCGCGCAGCTCGCCCTGATGAACCCCGGCGGCATCCGCTCCGACCTCGCCCACAAGGCGTCCGGTGACGAGGGCGACGGGGTGGTCACCTACGGGGAGGCGTTCACCGTCCAGCCGTTCACCAATATGACCCATGTCGTCGACCTGACCGGTGCCCGCCTCCTGGAGGCCCTGCGGCAGCAGGTCAGCGGCCCCAACGAGGCGTCCCCGAAGATCCTCCAGGTCTCCGACGGCCTCACCTACACCCTGGACATGACGAGGAAGGGCGCCGACCGCGTCGTCACGGACACCGTGAAGCTGCACGGCAAGGCGATCGACCCGGCCGCGACCTACCGCGTCGCGATGAACGAGTTCCTGACCGGCGGCGGCGACGGCTTCCCCGCCCTCAGGGAGGGCACCCACACCTACGTCGGCCCGTCCGACCTCGACGCCCTCACCGCCTATCTGACCGCCCGCTCCTCGGCGGACAAGCCCCTGGCACCGCCGAAGGCGGACCGCATCACGGTGATCAAGTAGCCCCGCCCGCGCCGAGGGCCCCGGTACGCGCGTACCGGGGCCCTCGGCCGTCGCACCCGCCGGCGGCGCGCCGTCTCAGCCCCGCGCGGGCGCTTCCGCCAGCTCGGCCATCAGGCGCCGGGACGCGTGCTCGTCGAGGGCCGTCTCCCAGATGTCCCGGAACGCGGCCTCGTATTCCCGCACGTCCTGCGTCTTGTCCACATAGAGGCTCCCGGTGAAGCCCTCGATGTAGACGGTCGCCGGTTCCGCCTCGCTCCCCTCGGCGTCCTCCGGGAAACGCAGCAGGGTGAACGGGCCGGAGGCGACGCCGAGATGCATCCCCGCGGAGCACGGCACCACGCGCACGGAAAGGTGCGGCAGTTCCGCCGTGCGCACGATATGGGCGAGTTGCCGTGCCATGACCTCCGGGCCGCCGATAGGGCGCCTGAGCACGGTTTCGTTCAGCACCACCCGCAGTTCCGGGGGATCGGTTTCCCGGGTGAGCCACGCCTGGCGCTCCCTCCGCAACCGTACCCGCGCCTCAAGTTCCTCCCCATCAATTCCCCGGAGGTGGCCGCGGATGATTTCCCGCGCGTATTCCTCCGTCTGAAGCTGTCCGGGTACCATCTCGCTCTGGTACAGCGACATGCTCACCGCGGCCTCTTCCAGCCCCACGTACAGCTGGAACCCTTCCGGGATCACCTTTCCGTACGCGTGCCACCAGCCGCGGGCCTTGGTCTCCTTGGCGAGGCCCATCAACGACTCGGTCAGCTCCGTGGGGGCGTCGTAGACCGCGCACATGGTCCGGACGTCATGGCTGCGCAGGGAGACCTGCCCCGTCTCGATGCGCCACATCTTCGCCTCGGACCATTCCAGCTTGCGCGCCGCCGCCCGGACCGTGAGCCGCGACCGATGACGCAAGTCCCGCAATTGTCGGCCGAGTTGACGCCTCGGAACGGTCGATCCCGTGAGCCCATCCGCCATGCGTCCCATCCCTTCCGGAATTCCGTACGAAACGCTTATCGCCCTCGGGATGCAAGCAGCCGTCAACTTCCCCCGCAATGCCGGTTCTTCGTTCGACACCTCATGCACAAATCCACGGACCGAAGTCTTGCACCCGCCGCATTCCCGGCCCGCGGCCCGCGCCCCGCCCGCGCCTACGGACTACCGCAGTGGTCATCGCTGTTTCGCCCGCCCGTGGGAAGGTCGGTGATGCCCGCAGCGGAAATGCAACCGCTTTCCCGTCCCTCTCCCCCATCGAGCGCCCACTCGAAAGCGTTCACGAAAGCCGACATCGGGGCGGGGCATGGCCGGGACCAGATCCCCGGCCGGTTCACCGTTTCCAGTACTTCGCCACCGCCTGGGCGTACGCCACACGAGGGTCGAGGGTGTCGTCGCGGAGGCGGAAGGTGCCGCGGGCGGATTCGCTGAGGGCCGCTCGGGCGAAGGGCCTGCCCGGCCGCTTCCAAGCTGCTCCCAGCGAGGAGCTGACGATGTCGCCGGGCGAGTCGGAGAGGACCAGCACGATCACGTAGAGCACGACGAGCGGCAGCAGTGCCAGCCACAGGATCAGGGACGGCACCGTTCCCTCCCGTCCACGAAGGACCGTGCCGTCGGGCAGATGGATCTCGTACGTGGACAGCCGCCGCTTCTTGCGGGGCGGCAGGTGCAGTTCGGCCAGGTGCTCGTGGTCCGGGGTGAGCACAGTGAGACAGCCGCCATGCTCACCCCGGACAACAATGGCGAGCGGCTCGGCGCCGGCAGGGTCGGCGGCGAGGGTGAAGCGCGGCTTGCACCCGACGGGATGGGGATGACCGTTGGGGACACCACGATGTACGTGGACGGGGGCAGCACCTCGGGGGCGCAGCTCGTAGCCCTTGCCCTCTTGGTGACGGGTGAAGGTGAGCGTCATGGAGTGTCTCGTCTCGTCATGTCGGATCTCCTAACCGAACACCGCGCGCACGTCGCCGGCCGCTGGCGTCTCCGGAAGACCGTCCGCCTGCTCTGCCGGGCGGATGACCAGGGACTCACCGATCTGCCGCAGGATACCTGTGTACCGCGGCAGGTCGTCGAAGCACGGCGTGGTGAGGGCGAGCACCACCAGCCAGCCCCGAACCGGGGAGGGGACGTACAACTCGATGTGGGCGAACTCCAGTTCCGGAAGGATGGCCTCGCCGTCCGTCTCGGTGGCGTGCAGGGAGAGCACGGCCGGGCCGCAGGGCAGGTCCACCCGGGCGACGCTGCGGTGGTCGTCGAAGGAGAGCGCCTCCTGGAGCGAGGCGGCGACGACGTCAGGGGCGTCCGGTTCCAGTGCCTCCGCGCGTACCAGGAGGTGGGCGGTGCTCGGTGTGCCGTCCTCCGTCTCGTAGAGGGCGACGGACGCTTGGAGGACCTCGTCGGCGGTCAGGGCCGTCGTGAGGTCGGCGTAGACGGCGGCCGTGGTCTCGCGCTGGAACTCCGTTCCGCCCGGCCAGATCTCCTCGGCCAGTTCCCACAGGGCCGCGTCGAAGACGTCGGGCGGGAGGTGCAGCGGCAGCTCGTGAAAGCCCTCCGGGGTGTCCAGGGTGATCGACACACTCTGTGGGGATGTGGTCATCAGAGCCTCCCCGCGGCCGGCGTACCGGGATCGGTGAGCTGGGTGTGGGCGTCGATGGCGATGCCCGGCACCTGCTGGATCACCTGCGGGCCCCTGGACCACCAGGAGATCGGGTCGATAGAGCCGTCGGCCCTCATGGCGTTGCGCAGGGACGTCTTGACGGCCTCGGGGGTGAGACCGCTGTCGAGGACCTTGGTGAGGCCCTTGCTGATGCCCGCCTCCTTGATGCTGGCGCCCGCGACGTCCTGGACGTGGCTGTTCCACGCCAGCTTCATGCGGTTGCCGAACCCGGTGGTGGTGAAGACCTTGCTGCCGCCCACGTACTCCTTGCCCATCCCGAAGAGCGACTTGCCCTCCAGGGCCCGGCCGGCGAATCCGGCGTCCCGCAGGGCGCGGATCTTGTTGACCTTGTCGATGGAGGCGACGGTGCGGCCCTCCACCTGTACCACCTTCATGGACACCTTGGCTCCCTTCGCCGCGACGGCCCCGAACTTCCCGAACGGGACCACCCCGATACCGTCCCCCACCAGGTCCATCACTCCCACGTCCGCCCCGCCGAGCTTCGCCGCCCCGTGCGTGGCGAGGGCGCCGAGGGAGGCGCCCGCGCTGGCGAGGGCCAGGGCTCCGGAGAGAGGCGGGCACCACAGGGTCAGCAGGGAGGCGACGCCGAGGATGCTGGAGGCGATGGACAGCCAGTCGCCGATCTCCTTCAGCAGGTCGGCGTGTTTGACGCACCATTCCTGGATGCCGTGTCCCAGGCGGGTGAAGAAGTCGCCGAGACTTTCCCAGAATCCCGGGTCGGGGGCGTTCTCCGTGGCGCGCCGGATGCGGTCGGCGATGCGGCGCGCCTCGTCCTGGTGGTCGCCGAGGAGTTCCTCGGCCTTCTTGACGATCGCCTCCAGCTCGTCGGTGGCGGTGTCCAGCCGGTCGCGGGCGGATTCGAGGGCCGTGCCCGCCTTCTTCAGGCGGTCGCTCGCCGCGTCGATCTTCTTCTGCGCGGCGTCCAGGGCGGCCTGGTCGCTGTAGTAGGTGCCGGCCAGGCGGAGGGCCGGGTCGGCGGCGGCCTGGTTGTACGCCTTGGTCGCGCGGTCGCTCTCGGACGTGCGGGTGGCGACGGTCTGCTTGGCCGTGGCGGCCTCCGACTCGTACTGGCGTCCCTTGGTCTGGTACGAGGAGAGGGCGGTGTGCCAGGCGCGGAGCTGGGTGACGGCGTCGCGCATGGCGTCGCGGCTGTCGCTCACATATTTCGGCAGGTCACCGACCTTGTCGGCGAACGCTTTCGCCGCGTCGCCCTGCCAGTCGCCGCCGCCCTTGCCGATGCGGCTCAGGACGGAGTGGGCGGAGTCGAGGGAGCGTTTGGCCGTGTCGAGTTTGCCGGTGAGGGAGTCGACGGCCCCCAGGTCGCCGGGTGCCGGGTTGAAACCCAGGGCAGGGAAGTCCCGCGTGGTCATGAAGTCACCTGTCGGAGAGAAGGACGGTTCGGAGTGCTACGAGGCAGATGTGCCTACTTGGCCTTCTTCGCGAAGGCGTCGCGCAGCGCGTGCTCCAGCGACTCGTAGTTCTGCTTGACCTGCTTCAGCTTTTCCTCGATCGCCCCGGTGCCGTCGGCGATCTTCTTGATGGCGTTGTCCCAGCTGTCGTGGAACTCGTCGCAGGCGTTGTCCAGGGCCTCCGCGCCCGTCGATTTCGGACCGACGTCCTTCATCGCGCCCAGCGCCTTGCGCATGTTGTCCTGGCTGTCGTGCAGGTCCTTCAGCAGGCGCCCGAGGCTTTCCGCCTCCACCTTGAAGTAGCCGCCCATACGTCCCCCTGGCTTACCCGTATTCCGTGCGCAGCAGACGCACACGATACCGGCGGCGGCAGGCCCGGTCCTTCGCGGACCCCGGCGGGTCAGCTCCGCGGGAGCGTCGTGGACCGCGCACTTGGTCCGGACGTCATGGCTGCGCGGGGAGACCTGCCCCGTCTCGATACGCCTTCTCGTCGCCTCGGACCACTCCGGCCTGCCCGCCGCGACGCGAAACCCTACGGCCGTACCGGCACCAGGGCGACGGGCCTACCGGCAACGACCGCAACGCCATCATCCCGCCCGTAAGCGACCGGATTCGATCCAACTCGCTCGTGGGGTAACGGAATTCGATCGGTTCAAAGCCTTCCCGCTCGATGTGGCATGTGACATTGTACAGCGCACCCGTAAGCGTGTTCACGACAACAACACGGGTACGTCAGGTCACGGCATCCCCCCACAGGAGAACCATGACGAGTCGGAACGAACCGAGAAGGTCCCTGCGCACACGCGCCGCCAGAGCGGCGGCGGCCGGAGCGATGGCGCTCTCGCTGGGCGTGGGCGTCCTACAGTCCGGCAGCGGCACGGCGCAGGCCGCGACGGCCGGCAAGGGCCCCGGCCCCCTGGCCGCCGCCGCGGACGGCAAGAGCCGGCACACACAGGTCGGACGCCTCAAGGTCAAGGACCGCAGGCCGCTGCCCGCCTCCCAGGACGCACTGCGTCAGGACTACGACACCCCGGCGACCGCGCCCTCCCACAAGCGCCCCTCGATGCTGAAGGCCCAGCAGAAAGGAAACCTCACGGCGCAGTGTTCCCCGGGTGACTTCGCCCAGACCGGGGACGCGCTGATCAAGCAGATCACCTCGTCCACGACCGATTGCGTCAACACGCTCTTCACCCTCACCGGCGGAGATGCCGGCAGCGTGTTCCGCGAATCGCAGATGACCACGGTCGCCACCGCGCTGCGCGACCGCTCCGCCGCCTATCCGGGCGACAACAGCACGGGCATGCCGCAGATCGTGCTGTTCCTGCGGGCCGGCTACTACGTGCACTGGTACCACAAGCCGGACGTGGGCGAGTACGGGCCGCAGCTGAAGTCCGCGATCCAGGGGGGCCTGGACGCGTTCTTCGCCTCCCCGCACTCGAACGACGTGACGGACGCCAACGGCGAGACCCTGTCGGAGGCCGTCACACTCATCGACAGCGCGGAGGAGAACGCCCGCTACCTCGGCATCGTCAAGCGGATGCTGACGGGCTACAACAGCTCGTACGACGACAAGTGGTGGATGGTCAACGCGGTCAACAACGCCTTCACGGTGCTGTGGCGCGGGCATCAGGTGCCGGAATTCGTCGAGGCCGTCAAGAACGATCCGAGCGTGCTGGACACCCTGCACGACTTCGCCAAGAACCATCTGGACATGCTCGACGGCAAGCAGTCGTTCCTCGTCTCCAACGCGGGCCGCGAGATGGGCCGGTTCCTTCAGCACGCCGAGCTGAAGGACAAGGTCGGCCCGCTGATGAAGGATCTCCTCGGGGCGACCGAGATCACCGGCAAGACCGCCCGGCTGTGGGTCGGCGTGGCGGAGATGGCCGACGCCTACGACAAGGACAACTGCGCCTACTACGGCGTCTGCGACCTCCAGAACCGGCTCAAGGAAGCCGTCCTGTCGCACAAGCACTCGTGCAGCGACAGCATCAGCATGATCGCCCAGGACATGGACGCCGGTAACTTCACCACCGCCTGTGACAGCCTGAACGGCCAGGACGCGTACTTCCACAAGGTCGCCAAGGACAACGGTCCCGTGAAGGACGACAAGAACACGAAGATCGAGGTCGTGGTCTTCGACTCCAGCACGGACTACCAGACCTACGCGGGCGTCATCTACGGCATCGACACCAACAACGGCGGCATGTACCTGGAGGGCGACCCCTCGGCCGACGGCAACCAGCCCCGTTTCATCGCCTACGAAGCGGACTGGGCGCGGCCCGACTTCCAGATCTGGAACCTGAACCACGAGTACACCCACTACCTCGACGGCCGCTTCAACATGTACGGCGACTTCGAGGAGGGGATGAAGACCCCGACCGTCTGGTGGGTCGAGGGCTTCGCCGAGTACATCTCGTACTCGTACCGGCAGCTCGCCTACAAGGAGGCGATGGAAGAGGCGGGAAAGAAGACCTACGCTCCCGGCCAGCTGTTCGACACCACGTACGAGAACACGGACCAGACCCGTACCTACCGGTGGGGCTATCTGATCGCCCGGTACATGCTGGAGAAGCACCCGAGCGAAATGGCCACCATCCTGGGTTACTACCGCACGGGTGACTGGGACTCCGCCCGCAGGTACCTGAGGGAGAGCATCGGCTCGGTCTTCGACCAGGACTGGTACACCTGGCTCGACGGCTGCGCCAAGGGCTCCTGCTGAGGAGTCCCGCCCTCTTACGCGCACACCGTGCCCCCCGGCCCCGCGCCAGGGGGCACGGCCCGTCGACGCTGCCCGGCAGGACGGACGACGGAGGTCCCGCACGGGGGGGGCGGTGTCTCCCGCCGCTCCGGGCACCGCGATCACGGTGCGCCTTCCTGGGAGCGCTCGTACGGTATTTCCGCAGAGGGTTTTCCGTATCGGGGGGGCGAAGACGGTACCGAAAGCCCTGAGTGTTCAAGGCGATTTCCGTGCGCACCGTCGGCCGTTATGCCGGAAATCCGCCCGCATTTCGGTCGAGTCCGGCGCGACAATCCTCACACAACCCGCCAGGGACCCGTAAGACATCCCCGTACGCTGCGCCGTTGTGGTGGGATGTGCGGATGCGACCCCCCACACGCATATCTTCACCCTCATCGTCGTCCCCCGCCCCCCACTCCGCCCGCACCGACCCGGGCACGGAGGACGCACAAGGCCCCGACACCCGCGAGATGCTGCCGGTCAATCCGTACGCGGATCTGGCCGCCCTCGCCGACCCGGAGCCCGGTACGTCCCCGCGTACCCGCGACCGCAGATATCTCAACGAGCGTGACGACAGCGACGATCCGCTGGGCCTGGGACTGCGTTCCGACGACGAGGACGACGTCTGGTCGCCGCCCGACCACCGGCGGACGAAGCGCGGCATCAGCCGTTTCGCCGCCGTCCCGCTGACGTTCAAACTCCTGGTCGCGGTGACGGTCTGCGCGGTGATCCTCACGCTCTCCGACCGTTTCGCGGTGCTGTACGCGGAGAAAAAGGCCGGGGAACAGATCCAGAAAGCGATGCGGCTGAACGCCACACCGACCGTCGACATCAAGGGATTTCCGTTCCTCACCCAGGTACTGGAAAAGCGGCTGGACCGGGTGGACGTCTCCATTCCCGATGTGGCCGCCGACCGGGTGTCGCTCGCGAAATTCGACGCGACCGCGCACGACATCCGGCTCGACGGCGAACTGCCCGCCGTCAAGGGCGCGACCATAGGGCGGATGAACGGTTCCGTCCTGCTCGCCTTCGACGACATGGACCGTGAGCTCGGCGCCTCCCAGGTGAAATTCAGCGCCCTCGGGAAGAACGGCGTACGGGCCGACGGGAAACTGCCGGTCGCCGGTCACGATCTGCGGGTCCGCGCCCAGGCGCACATCCAGCGGTCCGGCGACCGCGGCATCTCCACCGACATCGACCGGATGCGGCTGGACATCGGCGATGTCGCCGTCTACCGCCCCGGCACCGGCAAGGACGAGGGCCTGCGGCTGACCCGCAAGGGCGCGGCGGAACTCAGCCGCCAGGCCGCCAGGGTCAAGGCGATGCTGAGCGTCCCGGCCATCGCGGACCGTATCGGCATCCCGCGCGCGTACCTCGACGAGGCCCTGCGCGACGAGGACAAGCTGCACGAACTGACGGGCGCTCCGCGCTTCGTCCACCAGTTGATGAAGGTCAATCTCGTCGATGTGGTGGTCGACCATCCCTGGCTGCTGCGGAAGGTCGGCATCGATCCGGAGATCCTGGGCGCGCTGTCCGGGCTGACCAAGCCCCGGCTCGCCGACCGGATGTCCCTGTCGTTCGAGCTGCCCCGCACCCCCGGCGACGTCCGGCTGCGGGACGTCTCGGTGGAACGGGACGGCATACGGGCGGAGTTGACGGGGACGGGGCTGCCGGTCGGCACGGCGGCGGACCACCGGTAGGCGCCGTGGACGGCCCGGTGCCCGTGGGCGATGGCGCGGGCACCGGGAGGCGGCGGCGTCAGGCAGGGGCCGCGGGGCACCGGCCTCCCCGGCAACGGCGCGCCGCGGGCCTCGGCCGTGGTGTCGCCCGTCGTGCGGTCGCTCCCCGCCGGGCCGGAGAAGCGCTCACTCCTCCGGCCCCGTCCCCCGCGCCGCGTCCGGCGGCAGCTCCGGGGGTGGTTCGGGGGCGCCCGGCAGGGTGAGGACGGCCTCCGTGCCGCCGCCCGGGGCCGGGCGGAGGAGGATGCCGCCGCCGGCCTGTTCCGCGGTGCGGGCGACGATCGACAGGCCCAGGCCGCTGCCGGGCAGGCTGCGGGCCGACGGGGAGCGCCAGAAGCGGGCGAAGACGTGCGGCAGCTCGTCCTCGGGGATGCCGGGGCCGTGATCGCGGACGGTCAGTTCGCCGCCGGACAGCCGGACGTCGATCGTGCCGCCCTCGGGGCTGAACTTCACCGCGTTGTCCAGAAGGTTGACGACCGCGCGTTCCAGGGCGGCCGGTTCGGCGCGGACGTACCAGGGGGCGAGGTCGGTGGTGAGGGTCAGGGACGGGCCGCGCAGCCGGGCGCGTTCCAGGGCGGCGCGGACGGTGTCGTGGAGCGCCACCACCTTGACGGTTCCCGTGCCGCCGGAGCCGCCGCCCGGGGTGCGGGAGAGTTCCTGGAGATCCCCGATGAGCGCGGCCAGCTCGCCCATCTGCGCCTTCACGGAGGCCAGCAGGGCCTCCTTGTCGGCGGCGGGCAGGGAGCGGCCGGAACGTTCGCTGCGGACCAGCAGGTCGATGTTGGTGCGCAGGGACGTCAGCGGGGTGCGCAGTTCGTGCCCCGCGTCGGCGATCAGCTGCTTCTGGAGGTCGCGGGAGGCGGCCAGGGCCGCGGTCATCGAGTTGAAGGAGCGGGAGAGCCGGGCGATCTCGTCCTCACCCTCGGCGGGGATGCGGATCGTCAGGTCCTCGGTGCGGGCGACGTGCTCGACGGCCTCGGTCAGCCGGTCGACGGGGGTGAGCCCGGCGCGGGCGACGCCCAGTCCGGCGGTGGCGGCGCCCAGCACGCCGACGCCGGCGACGATCAGCAGCACCAGGGCGAGCTGGTCGAGGGGCTCGGTGACCTGGCTCATCGGAGCGGCGACGGAGATCGCGAGCCGGTTGCCGCGGGCGTCGGTGGCCGGGCCGTCGTAGTGGACGGTGGACACCCGCATCACCACGCCGTTGGTGTCCCGGGTGGTGTGCACCGTCTCGGCCAGCCGCCCGGAGGCGACCAGGACGTCGGCGCGCTGCGCCGGGATCGGCGCCTTGTCGGGGACGGTGCAGGTGTCGCCGGACTCCGACACCAGCTGGATGGTGTACGGCGTCGGCAGGAACCGCACCCCGCCGAGCGCGGCGCCGGCGCACCGGGCGTTCATCGCCTGGACGTAGCTCTCGCCGACGTTGACGCCGCGCAGGGTGTTGTCGAGCTGTTCGGTGAACCGGTCGCGGGTGATCAGCCAGCAGGCGGCGGCCGACAGGGCGACGGCCACCGCGACGGCGACGGCGGTGAGCAGCGCCAGCCGGGACCGCAGCGGCAGCCGCCGCAGGCGGCGGCGGGCCCGCGCGGTGAGGCCGTCGGCCGGTGCCGGTGGGGTGCTCATTCCGTGCCGCCCTCCGTGCGCAGCACATAGCCGACGCCGCGGACGGTGTGCACCAGCCGTGGTTCGCCGCCCGCCTCCGTCTTGCGCCGCAGGTACATGACGTAGACGTCCAGGGAGTTCGAGGTCGGTTCGAAGTCGAAGCCCCAGACGGTCTTGAGGATCTGCTCGCGGGTGAGCACCTGGCGCGGGTGCGCCAGGAACATCTCCAGCAGCGTGAACTCGGTGCGGGTCAGCTCCACCGGCCGGCCGCCGCGGGTCACCTCGCGGCTGGCGAGGTCCATCCGCAGGTCGGCGAAGGCGAGGATGTCCCCCTCGTCGGGCCGCGCGCCGGCGGCCGCCGCGTAGGAGCTGCGGCGCAGCAGGGCGCGGATGCGGGCGAGGAGTTCGTCGAGCTCGAAGGGTTTGACGAGGTAGTCGTCGGCGCCGGCGTCGAGGCCGGTGACCCGGTCGCCGACGGTGTCGCGGGCGGTGAGCATGAGGATCGGCACGGTCACGCCGCCGGCCCGCAGCCGGCGGGCGGCGGTCAGGCCGTCCATCCGGGGCATCAGCACGTCCAGCACGATCAGTTCGGGGTCGTAGGCGGCGACCTTCTCGACGGCGTCGAGGCCGTCGACGGCCTGTTCCGTGCCGTAGCCCTCGAAGGCGAGGGAGCGTTGCAGCGCCTCGCGGACCGCGGGCTCGTCGTCGACGATCAGGACGCGGGCGGGGTGATCACCGTGCTCGGCGGGACTCATCTGTGGGACTACCTCGGGGAATACGGGACGACGGGAAGGGCCGGGGCGGGGCCCTCACCCTCAGCGTCGCACGACGGCGCGCCCCTCGGGGCCGCCCGGGGCCGGTCAGACGCCGCTGTTGTTCCCGCCGCTGCCGCCGCCGCGCAGGGCGTCCAGATCGGCCTTGACGGTGTTGATCGGGATGGCGAAGCCGAGGCCGACGCTGCCGGCCGCGCCGCTGGACTGCGACGACGGCGCGTACATCGCCGAATTGATGCCGATGATCCGGCCCTGCATGTCGATCAGGGCCCCGCCGGAGTTGCCGGGGTTGAGGGAGGCGTCGGTCTGGATGGCCTTGTAGGTGGTCTTCGAGGAGCCGGTGTCGCCGTTGTACTGGTTGCCGCCGAACTCGAACGGCCACGGGCCGCCGCCCTGTCCCCGGTCCGGCCGGCCCTGGTCCTCGGTCTTCGGGACGGTGACCTCGCGGCCGAGGGCGGAGACGATCCCGCTGGTGACCGAGCCGGTCAGGCCCTCGGGCGAGCCGATCGCGACGACCTGGTCGCCGACGACGAGCTTGTCGGAGTCGCCGAGGGCGGCGGCGGTCAGGCCCCGGGCGCCGCCGACCTTGACCAGGGCGAGGTCCTTGTCCGGGTCGGTGCCGACGACGGTGGCGATCTTGCGGGTGCCGTCGCTGAAGGTGACGGTCACCGTGCGGGCGCCGGAGACCACATGGTTGTTGGTGACGATCTCACCGTCGGAGGTGATCACCACTCCGGAGCCGGTGGACATGCCGTCCGACGTCCGCGCCTTGATCTCGACGATCGCGGGGCTGACCGCCTTCGCCACGCCCGCGACCCCGCCGCCGGACGTACTGCCCGCGTTGACGAGGGGGGTGGAGACGGTGTTCTGCCGCTGCGTCTGCGTCGCCCCGGCGAGCAGCGCGGTGGTGCCGCCGCCGATGAGGCCGGAGGCG
>NZ_JCANQV010000031.1:0-30367 GCF_059553635.1 Candidatus Streptomyces philanthi | reverse complement strand
GCGCCATGGCCTGGGTGGCGTCCACGGGCGCGGGGGCCTCGGCCGCGTTGAGGGCGCGGTTGAGCAGGGCGCGGGCGCCCTCGTCGTCCAGCCGGGCGGCCGGGTCCTTGGCCAGGAGGCCGTAGATGACCTCCTCCAGGGGGCCCGCGCTCTTCGGCGGCTCCAGCGGCTCGGTCATCACCGCGGTCAGGGTGGCGATCGCGGAGCCCTTGTCGTACGGGGGGACGCCCTCGACGCAGGCGTACAGCAGCCCGCCCAGGGACCACAGGTCGGACGGCGGGCCGGGCTTCTGGCCGCGGGCCCGCTCCGGGGAGATGTAGGAGGGGGCGCCGACGAGCATGCCGGTCGAGGTCACGGAGGGGTCGCCCTCGACCTGGGCGATGCCGAAGTCGGTGAGGACGACGCGGCCGTCGTCGGCCATCAGCACGTTGGACGGCTTCACGTCGCGGTGGAGGATGCCCTCGCGGTGGGCGGCGCACAGGACGTCCAGGACCGCCAGGCCGACCTCGGCGGCCCGGCGCGGGGACAGCGGACCGTCGTCGCGCACCAGTTCGGCGAGGGAGCGGCCCTCGACCAGCTCCATCACGATCCACGGGCGGTCGTCCTCCTCGACCACGTCGTAGACCGTCACGGCGCCGTTGCTGCGGATGCGGGCGATGGCCTTGGCCTCGCGCAGCGTACGGGTGATCAGGCGGCGCTTCTCGTCCTCCTCGACGCCGCCGGGGAACCGCAGCTCCTTGATGGCGACCGTACGGCCCAGCACCTCGTCGCGTGCCCGCCAGACGGTGCCCATGCCACCACGGCCGAGAACATCGGCGAGCCGGTAACGGCCGGCGAGCAGCCTGCCCTCCTTGCCGTCCATCTCGACCTCGTCGCCCACTGAATCCCCTCTGCTTTCCAGCCGAGTTGGCGGCTGCGATTCTCCTTCGACCACCAAACCGACCCAACTCGGACAACCCACCCTGGCAGAGCCTTCATTCTCCCTCATCCCTGGCCGTGCGGTAGCCCGGGGCCGCCCCCGTGGCCGGACCCGTACCGGCGGTCCGGGGCACGGCGGCGGCGCGAAGGGGTCGCCCGCGGGGGCCGCGGCGGGGGCCTCCGGTCCGCTACAGGGGCACGATGTCGGGGGCCCCGAGCCGGGCCGCGTCCGCCGTCAGGTCGTCCGGCTGCCGCTGCGACTCGCGCTCCGCCTCGACCCGCTTCTCGTAGTGGGTGATCTCCTTCTCGACCTGAGCCTCGTCCCAGCCCAGCGCGGGCGCCATCAGCCCGGCGACCTCGCGGGCGCAGCGGGTGCCGCGGTCGAAGGTCTCGATCGAGATACGCGTACGGCGGGTGAGGACATCGTCCAGATGGCGTGCCCCCTCGTGCGTACAGGCATAGACGGCCTCCGCACGCAGATAGTCGTCGGCGCCGGTGAGGGGCTCGCCCAGGGAGGGGTCGGCGGCGATCAGTTCCAGGAGTTCCCCGGTGAGCGAGCCGTAGCGGTCGAGGAGGTGTTCGACGCGGACGGTGTGCAGGCCGCAGCGGGCGGCGGTGGCGGCCCGCGCGTTCCACAGCGCGCGGTAGCCCTCGGCGCCGGCCAGCGGCACGTCCTCGGTGACGCACGCGGCGACCCGCCCGTCCAGGCCGTGGGCGGCCTCGTCCACCGCGTCCTTGGCCATCACCCGGTACGTCGTGTACTTGCCGCCCGCGACGACGACGAGTCCGGGGACGGGGTGGGCCACGGTGTGCTCGCGCGACAGCTTGCTGGTGGCGTCCGACTCGCCGGCCAGCAGGGGCCGCAGTCCGGCGTAGACGCCCTCGACGTCGTCGCGGGTCAGGGGGGTGGCGAGGACGGAGTTCACATGGTCGAGGAGGTAGTCGATGTCGGCGCTGGAGGCCGCGGGGTGGGCCTTGTCGAGGTCCCAGTCGGTGTCCGTCGTCCCGATGATCCAGTGTCGTCCCCAGGGGATGACGAACAGCACGCTTTTCTCCGTACGCAGGATCAGCCCGCTCGACGCGTGGATGCGGTCCTTGGGGACGACGAGGTGGATGCCCTTGGAGGCGCGAACGTGGAACTGGCCGCGTTCGCCGATGAGTGCCTGGGTGTCGTCGGTCCACACGCCGGTGGCGTTGACGATCTGCCGGGCCCGGATCTCGTACGTCCGGCCGCCCTCGGCGTCCTCCACCCGGGCGCCGACCACCCGCTCGCCCTCGCGCAGGAAGCCCGTGACCCGCGCCCGGTTGACGGCGTGCGCGCCGTAACGGGCGGCGGTGCGCACCAGGGTGGCGACGAAGCGCGCGTCGTCCGTCTGCGCGTCGTAGTACTGCAACGCGCCGACGAGGGCGTCCTTGCGCAGGCAGGGCGCCACCCGCAGGGCGCGGGCGCGGGAGAGGTGGCGGTGGAGGGGCAGGCCGCGGCCGTAGCCGGAGGAGAGGGCCATGCCGTCGTAGAGCGCGACGCCGGAGCCGACGTACCAGCGTTCCCAGCCCTTGTGCCGCAGCGGGTAGAGGAACGGCACGGGTTTGACGAGGTGGGGGGCGAGCCGCTGGAGCAGCAGTCCGCGTTCCTTGAGCGCCTCCCGGACGAGGGCGAAGTCCAGCATCTCCAGATAGCGCAGTCCGCCGTGGATGAGTTTGCTGGAGCGGCTCGACGTTCCGGCGGCCCAGTCGCGGGCCTCGACGAGGCCGGTGGACAGGCCGCGGGTCGCCGCGTCGAGTGCGGTGCCGGCGCCGACGACACCGCCGCCGACGACGAGGATGTCCAGTTCTCGTTCCGCCATCCGGGCGAATGCCTCGGCGCGCTGCGCCGGTCCCAGTGCCGCTGTCTTCACCACTGCCTCCCGCTGTGGTCGGGACACGTCTGCGGCGCCCGGTTCCGTGGGCGCCGTGTGCCGGTGTCCCCCTCCGCCCCCGACGGCAACACCGCGGTACCAATCCCCGTTCTGGGCCTAATGTCCGCTTAGTCTACTTATGAGCCCCGCGTACCGCTCGGGAAGGACGGGCCCACCAGCCATGCCCGCAGACCTCGCCGTCATCGGACTCGGCCACCTCGGCCTCCCCCTCGCCCAGGCCGCCACCTCCGCCGGCATCGGCACCCTCGGCTACGACCCCGCACCCCACGCGACCGCGCCCTCGGTCACCGGCGGCCCCCTCTCTCCCACCGAGATCCGCCGCCTCCTCGCCGGCGGCTTCCGCACCACCACCGACCCCACCGCCCTCGGCAAGGTCCGCACCGCCGTCATCTGCGCCCCCACCCCCCTCCGCGAGGACCGCACCCTCGACCTCGGCGCCGTCACCGACGCCGCCCGCACCCTCGCCGCCCACCTGCGCCCGCACACCACCGTCGTCCTCGAATCGACCGGCTACCCCGGCACCACCGAGGACGTGCTGCGCCCCCTGCTCGAAGAGGGGTCAGGACTCACCGCGGGCCGCGACTTCCACCTCGCCTGCGCCCCCAACCGCCACGACCCCGGCAACCGCGTCCACCGCTACCGCGACATTCCCAAGGTCATCGGCGGCCTCACCCCCGCCTGCACCGAGGCCGCCGCCGCGTTCTACTCGCGCCTGACCGACAAGGTCGTCCGCGCCCGCGGGCTGCGCGAGGCCGAGGCCGCCAAGGTGCTGGAGAGCACCTACCGGCACGTCAACATCGCCCTGATGAACGAGATGGCCGTCTTCTGCCACGACATCGGCGTCGACCTGTGGGACGTCATCCGCTGCGCCGAGACCAAGCCCTTCGGCTTCCAGCGCTTCCACCCCGGCCCCGGCGTCGGCGGCCATGTCCCCGGCCCGCACCGCCCCCTCGCCGGCCGCCCGCTGCGCATGGCCGCCCTCGCCCAGGAGGTCAACGGCCGGATGCCCCGCTATGTCGTCCGGCGCTGCACCGCCCTCCTCAACGAGCACGGCAAGTCCGCCCGCGGCGCCCGCGTCCTGCTCGTCGGCGTCACCTACAAACCGGACACCACCGACCAGGAGGGCTCCCCCGCCCGCGAGATCGCCTCCCGCCTCGGCAGCCTCGGCGCCCAGGTCACGTACCACGACCCGCACGTCCCCCACTGGCACGTCCCCGGCCGCGCCGTCCCCCGCGCCGACTCCCTCTACGAGGCCGCCGCCGACGCCGATCTGACCGTCCTGCTCCAACCGCACCGCGCCTACGACCTCCAGGGCCTGTCCGTGAAGGCGCGGCTGCTCCTCGACACCCGGGGCGTCACCCCCGCGGGCTCCGCCCAGCGGCTGTGACCACGCGAAAGGGCCGGTGGCCGGGCGTCACCCGGCCACCGGCCCCCGCGGAAAAGGTCAGCGCCCCGGCGCGACCGTGACCTCGACCCGCTGGAACTCCTTCAGCTCGGAGTAGCCGGTCGTCGCCATGGCCCGGCGCAGCGCGCCGAAGAAGTTCATCGTCCCGTCCGGGGTGGTGGACGGGCCGAGCAGCACCTCCTCGGTGGTGCCGACGGCGCCGAGGTCGACGCGCTTGCCGCGCGGCACGTCCTCGTGGACCGCCTCCATGCCCCAGTGGTGGCCGCGGCCCGGCGCGTCGGTGGCGCGGGCCAGCGGGGAGCCCATCATCACGGCGTCGGCGCCGCAGGCGATGGCCTTCGGCAGGTCACCGGAGTGGCCCACGCCGCCGTCGGCGATGACGTGGACGTAGCGGCCGCCGGACTCGTCCATGTAGTCGCGGCGCGCGGCGGCGACATCGGCGACCGCCGTCGCCATCGGCACCTGGATGCCCAGCACATTGCGGGTGGTGTGCGCGGCGCCGCCGCCGAAGCCGACGAGGACGCCCGCCGCGCCGGTGCGCATCAGGTGCAGGGCCGCGGTGTACGTGGCGCAGCCGCCGACGATGACCGGGACATCCAGCTCGTAGATGAACTGCTTGAGGTTCAGCGGCTCGGCGGCCGAGGAGACGTGCTCGGCGGAGACGGTGGTGCCGCGGATGACGAAGATGTCCACGCCCGCGTCGACGACGGCCTTGGAGAACTGGGCCGTGCGCTGCGGGGAGAGCGCCGCGGCGGTGACGACACCCGCGTCGCGCACCTCCTTGATGCGCTGGCCGATCAGCTCCTCCTTGATCGGCGCGGCGTAGATCTCCTGGAGCCGCTTGGTGGCGGTGGCGCCGTCCAGCTCGGCGATCTCCGCGAGCAGCGGCGCGGGGTCCTCGTAGCGGGTCCAGAGCCCTTCGAGGTTGAGGACGCCGAGGCCGCCCAGCTCGCCGATGCGGATCGCGGTCTCGGGCGAGACGACGGAGTCCATGGGGGCCGCCAGGAACGGCAGGTCAAAACGGTAGGCGTCGATCTGCCAGGCGATCGAGACCTCCTTCGGGTCGCGGGTGCGGCGACTCGGGACGACGGCGATGTCGTCGAAGGCGTACGCCCGGCGGCCGCGCTTGCCGCGTCCGATCTCGATCTCAGTCACGTGTGTGGCCTTTCCCTTTCCTGGGCTACCTCTGCCACGTCCAGTATCCCCGACACGCCTCGGCCCGCGGCCGGGGTAGGGCCGCGGGCCGAGGCGGAGTGCCTCCGCGTGGTCAGCGTCGGTTGTAGTTCGGCGCCTCGGTGGTCATCTGGATGTCGTGCGGGTGGCTCTCCTTGAGGCCCGCGGCGGTGATGCGGACGAAGCGGCCCTTGTCCTTCAGCTCGGCGATGTCCGCGGAGCCGACGTAGCCCATGGAGGCGCGCAGGCCGCCGACGAGCTGGTGGGCGACGGAGGCCAGCGGGCCGCGGTAGGGCACCTGGCCCTCGATGCCCTCGGGGACCAGCTTGTCCTCGGAGAGGACGTTGTCCTGGAAGTAGCGGTCCTTGGAGTAGGACCGGCCCTGGCCGCGGGACTGCATGGCGCCCAGCGAGCCCATGCCGCGGTACGACTTGAACTGCTTGCCGTTGATGAAGACCATCTCGCCCGGCGACTCCTCGCAGCCGGCCAGCAGCGAGCCCAGCATCACCGTGTCGGCGCCGGCCGCGATGGCCTTGGCGATGTCACCGGAGTACTGGAGGCCGCCGTCGCCGATGAGCGGGACGCCCGCGTCACCGCACGCCTGCGCCGCCTCGTAGATCGCCGTCACCTGCGGCACGCCGATGCCGGCGACCACACGGGTGGTGCAGATCGAGCCGGGGCCGACACCGACCTTCACGCCGTCGACGCCCGCGTCGATCAGCGCCTGGGCGCCGTCGCGGGTGGCGACGTTGCCGCCGACGACGTCGACGGAGATGTTGGACTTGATCTTGGCGATCATGTCGAGGATGCCGCGGCTGTGGCCGTGCGCGCTGTCCACGACGAGGAAGTCGGCACCGGCCTCGACCAGCGCCTGCGCCCGGTCGTACGCCGCGTCGCCGACACCGACGGCGGCACCGACGACCAGCCGGCCCTCGGCGTCCTTGGCGGCGTTCGGGTACTGCTCGGCCTTGACGAAGTCCTTGACCGTGATCAGGCCCTTGAGGACGCCCGCGTCGTCGACCAGCGGCAGCTTCTCGATCTTGTGGCGGCGCAGCAGCTCGATGGCGTCCTCGCCGGAGATGCCGACCTTGCCGGTGACCAGCGGCATCGGCGTCATGACCTCGCGGACCTGGCGGCTGCGGTCCGACTCGAAGGCCATGTCGCGGTTGGTGACGATGCCCAGCAGCTTGCCCGCGGCGTCCGTGACCGGCACACCACTGATGCGGAACTTGGCGCACAGCGCGTCCGCGTCGGCGAGCGTGGCGTCCGGGTGCACGGTGATCGGGTCGGTGACCATGCCGGACTCGGAGCGCTTGACCAGGTCGACCTGGTTGGCCTGGTCCTCGATGGACAGATTGCGGTGCAGCACGCCCGCGCCACCCTGGCGGGCCATGGCGATCGCCATCCGTGCCTCGGTGACCTTGTCCATGGCGGCGGACAGCAGCGGGATGTTCACACGGACGTTGCGCGACACCCGGGAGGCGGTGCTGACCGCGTTCGGCAGCACCTCCGACGCTCCGGGAAGCAGCAGCACGTCGTCGTATGTCAGCCCGAGCATGGCGAATTTGGCGGGCATACCGTCGACGTTGTCACTCATGACACCTTCCCAATGCTCTTGCCTCAGCGCGGACGTCCATGCTAACGGCCTGGAGGAGTGGCTCATTCCACGAGTGATGAGGGGCTCGTCACTGGTACGTTCCTCCGTCCGTTTCCGGCCGGGTATCCGTCCGTACGGCGGCCGCTCACTGTTCGGCGAGCGCCCGCAGTCTGCTGAGCGCGCGGTGCTGGGCGACCCGGACCGCGCCGGGGGACATTCCCAGCATCTGCCCGGTCTCCTCCGCCGTCAGCCCGACGGCGACCCGCAGCAGTACCAGTTCCCGCTGGTGCTCGGGGAGATTCGCCAGGAGTTTCTTGGCCCACTCCGCGTCGCTGCTCAGCAGCGCGCGTTCCTCGGGCCCCAGGGAGCTGTCGGGCTGCTCGGGCATCTCGTCCGAGGGGAACGCCGTGCTGCCGGGGCCGCGCATCGCGGCGCGCTGGAGATCGGCGACCTTGTGGCCGGCGATGGCGAAGACGAACGCCTCGAAGGGCTTGCCGGTGTCGCGGTAGCGCGGCAGCGCGCACAGCACCGCGACGCAGACCTCCTGCGCCAGGTCCTCGACGAAGTGGCGGGCGTCACCGGGCAGCCGGGAGAGGCGGGTGCGGCAGTAGCGCAGCGCGAGGGGGTGCACATGGGCCAGGAGGTCGTGCGTGGCCCGCTGATCGCCCTCCACGGCGCGTGCGACGAGGTCGCCGATCGCCTGTGTCCGGTCATCGCGCATCGGTCCATGGTGCCTTGGCGCGGAACCGTCCGCGGCATCAGGTCCGTACTTGTGCGTGGAAGCGTTATGAGCGGCAGGTGCGCCGGCTGCCATGTCCTGCGCCCTCCCCTCGTGCCCGACCGGCCCGTCCCCGAGGAACTCCATACCTCAAGGATGCGGCACCGCGCGGGGAATCGGGCCGCCGCGGTGCCGTCCGACGCCCGGGGCCGGGGGCGGCGGGCGCGGAACACGCGGGGAACACCTCGGACTCTTTCGCCCCGCCCGCCACGTGGCGGGCGGGGATGCTCACTCCCCCGCGTCGGAGCACGTCGCCACGGATCAGCGGACCAGGCCCCAGCGGAAGCCGAGGGCCACCGCGTGTGCGCGGTCGGAGGCGCCGAGTTTCTTGAACAGGCGCCGGGCGTGCGTCTTGACGGTGTCCTCGGAGAGGAACAGCTCACGGCCGATCTCCGCGTTGGAGCGGCCGTGACTCATCCCCTCCAGGACCTGGATCTCGCGGGCGGTGAGCGTCGGGGCGGCGCCCATCTCCGCGGACCGCAGCCGGCGCGGGGCGAGCCGCCACGTCGGGTCGGCCAGCGCCTGGGTCACCGTCGCCCGCAGTTCGGCGCGCGAGGCGTCCTTGTGCAGATAGCCGCGGGCACCGGCGGCGACCGCGAGCGCGACGCCGTCGAGGTCCTCGGCGACCGTGAGCATGATGATCCGGGCGCCGGGGTCGGCGGACAGCAGACGGCGCACGGTCTCGACGCCGCCGAGTCCGGGCATCCGTACGTCCATCAGAATCAGATCCGAACGATCGGCGCCCCAGCGGCGGAGGACTTCCTCGCCGTTGGCGGCCGTCGTCACGCGCTCGACGCCGGGGACGGTCGCAACCGCCCGGCGCAGCGCCTCTCGGGCAAGCGGGGAGTCGTCGCAGACGAGGACGGATGTCATGACCGTCCTCCGCAGCTGATGCGCGTCACCTTGAGCCTCCAGGCTGGTACATGTCGTCACCTGTGCGGTTGGAGGGCCTCGGACACACGCCCGAGGGCTCCCTCTGCCAACCGCCTCCGCACACTCAACGACGGTCACTCGAAAGAGTTACGGGTTCGGAGACCGACTTCGGCACGCTGCGTGAGGGCCCGGATACGCAGACGACACACCGGATGGCCGACACCCGCGCACACCTTATGCCCTATTTGGCTCCCTTTCTTCCATTTTGGCGCCAACTGCGGCTAGATTCGCAATGAGTCATATTTACATCTACTTACACAGTAGATGTACCGTCTTCAGCACCGAGCCCGACACAGCATCGCTTCGAGGGGACACGCCATGGCAGATTTCTCCCGCCTCCCGGGCCCGAACGCAGACCTCTGGGACTGGCAGCTGCTCGCCGCCTGCCGCGGCGTCGACAGCTCGCTGTTCTTCCACCCGGAGGGCGAGCGCGGAGCGGCCCGCAGCGCGCGTGAGACATCGGCGAAGGAGGTCTGCATGCGCTGCCCCGTACGGGCCGAGTGCGCGGCGCATGCCCTGGCCGTCCGCGAGCCCTACGGGGTCTGGGGCGGACTGACCGAGGACGAACGCGAGGAACTCATGGGCCGGGCCCGCCACCGGCTGGTCCCCGCGGCCTCCCTGACCACCCACGCGAGCGCGGCCGGCGCCTGAGACCGCGCGCCCCGGTCACCGGGGTCGAGAACGCGTCACGTACGCGGCGCGTACACCAGCTGGTCCAGCATCCACGCCACCGCGGGCACCCGCTCCAGATCCGGCAGGGTGAGCGCGACGATCTCCCGGTGCACGGCCGGTTCGAGACGGACCGTCGCGGCACCCTTGGGCCGTACCGACGCCAGCGTCAGCTCGGGCAGCGCGGCCACTCCCAGACCCGCGCCGACCAGCCCGATCACCGCGGGGTAGTCGTCGGTGGCGAAGTCGATGCGCGGGGTGAAGCCGGCACGCTCGCACACCTCGACCAGATGGCGCCGGCAGCGCGGGCAGCCCGCGATCCACGGCTCGTCCGCCAGATCGGCGAAGCACGCCGCCTCCGCCCCCGCCAGCCGATGCCCCTCGGGGACGAGGCCGACGAGCCGGTCCGCGAGGATCGGCCGGACCACCAGGTCCTCCCACTCGGCGGCGGCCACCCGGTCGGCGTCGCGCACCTCCGGATAGCGGAACGCCAGCGCGATCTCGCAGTCCCCGTTGCGCAGCATGTCGATCGAGCGCGGCGGCTCGGCCTCGACCAGGGAGACCCGGGTACCGGGGTGCGCCGCGCGCATCGCCGCCAGCGCGGTGGGCACCAGCGTCGAGCTGCCGGACGGGAAGGAGACCAGCCGCACCCGGCCGGCCCGCAGCCCCGCGATCGCGGCGACCTCCTCCTCGGCGGCGGTGAGGCCCGCCAGGATGCCCGCGGCATGGCGCACCAGCGCCTCGCCCGCCTCCGTCAGCCGCATCTCCCGGCCCGCGCGGACCAGCAGCGGCGTGCCGGCCGACTGCTCCAGGGCCTTCATCTGCTGGCTGACGGCCGGCTGGGTGCAGCCCAGTTCGCGGGCGGCGGCGGAGAAGGAGCCGGTGGCGGCGACGGCGCGCAGCACACGCAGATGGCGGGCCTCGATCATGTTTCGAGCATAAGGGAAACTTGGAGTGATCGCGGGAAAACGACGTGACGCTTTGATCTTCCCTCGACGCGCCGGATTTCCCCGGCATAGCGTGGGCCGCCCGCACCCGCCCGTACGGCGGCGATGCCGGCGAGAACCGAGGAATCCAGGGAGCACCGTATGAAGCTGCTGACCGTCAATGTGGGCCGGGCGACGCCCTCCGAGCACACCAGTGGCCCCGGTGGGCGCACCGGGATCGTCAAACGTCCCGTGGAGGGACCGGTGGCGGTCGCCGCGCCGGGCCCCAAGGGCACCGGGGGCAGCGGGCTCGCCGGGGACGCGGTGGTCGACCTGCGCCACCACGGCGGCGACGACCAGGCCGTGTACGCGTACGCCCGGGAGGACCTGGACGTCTGGGAGCGGGAGCTGGGCCGTGAACTGGGCAACGGCGTGTTCGGGGAGAACCTCACCACCTCGGGCGTCGATGTCACCGGCGCCCGGATCGGCGAGCGCTGGCGGATCGGCGGGCAGGTGCTGCTGGAGGTGACCTCGCCGCGTATCCCGTGCCGGACGTTCCAGGGGGCGCTCGGCGAAACCGGCTGGATCAAGCGGTTCACGCGGGCCGGGATGCCGGGCGCGTATCTGCGGGTCCTCGTACCGGGCGAGATCCGCGCGGGCGACACGGTCGAGGTGGAGTTCCGTCCGGAGCACGAGGTGACCGTGGGCCTGATGTTCCGGGCCGAGACGACCGAGCGGGAGCTACTGCCGCGGCTGCTGGAGGCGGGCGAGGCGCTGCACCCGGAGGGCAGGAAGCAGGCACTGAAGTACGTACAGAACAGGGAGCAGGCCGGGTAGGGGCCGGCCGGCCCGTCCGGTCCCCTCGTACGTGCGCTCGTGTCATGCTCCGGGCGGATAGCGTTCCGGTATGACGACTGCATTGATCACGGGAGCGACCGCGGGCATCGGGGCGGCCTTCGCCCGTCGGCTGGCCGGTGACGGCCACAACCTGGTCCTGGTGGCGCGCGACGAGAAGCGGCTGAACGAGCAGGCGACCGAACTCCACGACCGGCACGGCATCGAGGCGGAGGTGCTGAGCGCCGACCTGGCGACCGACGAGGGGATCACCGCCGTCGAGACCCGGCTCGGCGACCGCAAGCACCCGGTGGACCTGCTGGTCAACAACGCGGGCTTCGGCAACAAGGGCGAGTACCTCGACGTGCCGATGGCCGACGAGCTGAAGATGCTGAAGGTGCACTGCGAGGCGGTGCTGCGGCTGACCACCACCGCGGTGCGCGGGATGCGGGACCGGCGGCGCGGCGCGGTGGTCAATGTCGCGTCGGTGGCGGCGTTCGTGCCGCGCGGGACGTACGGGGCCTCCAAGGCGTGGGTGGTGCAGTTCACCCAGGGCGCCGCGCGGGACCTGGCGGGCAGCGGGGTGCGCCTGATGGCCCTGTGCCCCGGTTTCGTGCGGACCGAGTTCCACGAGCGGGCCGGGATGGGCACCGACAACATCCCCGGCTGGCTGTGGCTGGACGCCGACAAGCTGGTGGACGCCGCGATGAAGGACCTGGTCCGCGGCAAGTCGCTGTCCATCCCCGACCCGCGCTACAAGGCGCTGATGGGCGCCGTGAAGCTGGCGCCGCGCGGTGTGCTCGGGGGGCTGACCTCGCGGACCGGCCGGAAGTACGGGCCGCGCTGACGCGGACGACGGCGGGGGCCGGGTGCGGCGGGGGCCGGGTGCGGCCCCCGCCGTCGTGCTCAGGGCAGCGGGACCCGGGTCGTCCTGCCGTCGGACCAGACGATCCGTACGGCCTCGTCCTCCAGGTCCACCTCCGCGAGGGCGTCGGCGGGCGCCGGGTCCGCGTCGCCGGTCAGCGAGGCCAGCGCGGCGAAGACGGCGCGGCCCGCGGGGACGGTGCCCTCCAGGACGGCCGTACGGGTGACGGGCCCGTACGGGGTGTCGCCGGTCTCCTCGGTGCGGGCCGGGCCGTCGTAGCCGTGCACCGGGTGGAGCTGGGCGGTGGGCCCGTCGGGTGTGACGGCCCAGCCCGTCTGGCGGACGGGGGTGCCGGGCGCGGCGCCGGTGACGACGTGGACGCGGAGTTCGGCCCGGCCGTGCACCACGGTGAGGGAGCGGACCTCGACGCCGTCGAGCGCGCCGCCGTCGGCGCGCAGCGGGGTGTGGACGGAGGCCGCCCAGTCGGGGCCGTCGCCGTGCGGCGCGGCGGCGCCCCGGGTGGTGGGCAGGCCGTCGACGAGCAGCGCGAAGTGGTTGTCGGTGAGCGCCGCGGGGTCGCCGCCGGGGGCGGGGCGGAGGCCGGACCCGGGGTTGGCGGTGGCCCCCGGAGAGGTCTCCGCCATCTCCGGCGGGACCGGGCCGGAGAGTGGGCCGGGCACGGGCGCCGTCGGGCCGGTGCGGGTGGAGTAGGCGAAGCGGGTGTAGTACGGGTCGGGGACCGGCCACGGCGGGGTGCTGCCGTGGTTGTGGACGCGGACCAGGCCGTCGGAGGCGGTGGACTGGAGCAGCAGCCCGGTCGGTCCCAGCGGGAGGGCCGCGTCGGCGGTCTCGGCGGGGACCGCCTCCTCCGGGTCGGTCCAGGCCGGGTGGTCGGCGGGCAGCAGCAGTCCCGCGAAGCCCTTGGACGCCCAGTAGGGCGACGCCGGTCCCGAGTAGATCTGGACGAGGGGTTCGTACGGGCCGTACCAGCCGAGCGGCAGCAGGCCGTCGGCGGTGACCGCGCCCCGGTCGAGGAAGTGGCGCAGCGCCCCGGAGGCGAGGCGGCGGGTGGCGCCCGGGGTGAGGGGGGTGTGGCCGGTGAGCGCGCCGATCCAGGGGGCCGCCGCCGCGGCGAAGCGGTAGGTGAGGGAGCGGCCGAAGGGCAGCGGGGCGCCGTTGGCGTCGAAGAGGCGGGAGAAGTGGGCGAGGTGGTCGTGGAGGCGGGCGCCGAGCCGGGCGAGCAGGGCGGTGTCGCCCGCGAGATGGGCGTGCAGCAGGGGGTAGAAGTGCAGGGCCCAGCCGTTGTAGTGGTCGAAGGAGCGGTTGGGGCCGTCGCTGTACCAGCCGTCGCCGCGGTACCACTCCTCGACGTGCTCCAGCGCCCGCTCCACGGCGAGCCGGCTGCGGTCCGTCTCGATGCCGACATCGCCGAGGAAGCCGCCGACGGTGAGGCCGAACAGCCACCAGTTGTTGTCCATCGGGGACGGGCCGAGGGCGGGCATCAGCCACTCGGCGATCCGGGCGCGGACCCCGTCGTCGAGCCGGTCCCACAGCACCTCACGGGTCAGCCGCAGCCCCAGCGCCACCGACGCGGACTCCACGAACGCCTGCCGTACGGCGTCGATCCGCGGCCAGGAGTCGGGGCTGTCCGCCGTCAGCTGCCCGTCGGCGACCGGCGCTGCCGTGCCGGACGCCAGGCCCTCGGCGTAGCGGTCGAGGACGCCGCCGGTGTCGCGCCCGCCGTCGCCCGCGACCCGGAAGGCGGCGAGCAGGAACGTCCGCGCGAACCCTTCGAGGCCGTCGGAGCGGGTCCCGGAGACGCTGGGGCGGGCGCCGGGAAGGCTGATCAGGCCCTGGCGCGGGGAGGCGTGGGCGGCGGTGGCGCGCAGCAGGCCGTCGGCCGCGGCCTCCCAGTGGGCGCGGGTCCAACCGGTGTACGGGCTGAGCACCCGGTCCTCCGGCGGCAGCGCGAAGGGGTACGTCCCCGGGCCGGGAGACGGTACGGACGCGGTCATGGCTTCCCCCCTGGAGTGTGGGCGTACGGGCGGGGGACCGGAGACGGCCCTCGCACAAATGATCACCCTGCCCGTGTCAACACGGCGTAAATCCTTCGGTGTTGACTTCACCCGGGAGTGGTCCGACGATCGGCGCACCCGGCGACCGCGAAGGAGGCCGTGTCCCGATGTGCCCCGCCCCCGTCCCGCCGCCGTCCCGGCCCCGGCTGCTGCTGGCCATGGGCCCTGGTGTCGCCGAACGCCTGCTGGCCCCGCGGCACCTCGCCCGGCTCACCGCCCTCACCCGTACTGACCCTTCCCTCGTCGCGCACGATCTGGCCGATTCCCGCCCCCCAGTGGCCGAAGCACTGTCCCGGGCCGAGGTGCTGCTCACCTGCTGGGGCGCCCCGCGGCTGACCGCCCGCGCGCTGGACTCGGCGCCCGCCCTGCGGGCCGTCGTCCACGCCGCCGGCTCCGTCAAGGGGCTGCTGGGGCGCGCCTGCTGGGAGCGCGGCATCGCCGTCGCCTCCGCCGCGGCCGTCAACGCGGTACCGGTCGCCGAGTACACGCTCGCCGCGATCCTCTTCGCCCACAAGCGTGTGCTGCACGCCGCGCACCGCCACCGCGCCCTGCGCGCCCCCCGTGACTGGCTCTACGAGATGGAGGCCGGCGCGGGCAACTTCCGCCGCACCGTCGGCGTCGTCGGCGCCTCCCGCACCGGCCGCCGGGTCATCGAGCTGCTGCGCCCCTTCGACCTGCGGGTACTGCTGCACGACCCGTACGTCGACGCGGCCGAGGCGGCCCGCCTCGGGGTGCGGACCGTCCCCCTCGACACCCTCTGCGCGCACAGCGACACCGTCACCCTGCACGCGCCCCAACTGCCCGCCACCCACCGGCTGCTCGGCGCCCGTCAGCTCGCGCTGCTCCCCGACGGGGCGACCGTCGTCAACACGGCGCGCGGCTCGCTCATCGACCATCCGGCACTCCTCGCCGAGCTGCTGACCGGCCGGCTCAACGCCGTCCTCGACGTCACCGAACCCGAGCCCCCGCCACCCGACTCACCGCTGTACGACCTGCCGAACGTGCTGCTGACACCGCATGTCGCCGGGTCCCTCGGCGGTGAACTGCACCGCCTCGCCGACGCCGCCCTCGACGAGATCGAACGCTGTGCCCGCGGCCTGCCGTTCGCCGCTCCCGTCCTTCCGGAGGACCTGGACCACTCCGCCTGACGGCAATGAATACGTGAAATCCGCTGCGCGCGACCCGCACACCGAGCACGGTGAGTACATGAGCAGTTACGAGGACAGCATCCCCGCCTATCTCTCCATCCGCATCGGCCTCCAGGACAACCCCGTCGCGGCGCTCGCGGACCGGGAGGCGTGGGAGGCCAGGGAACGCTACCCGGACCTGATGGGCGTGGGACTGCCGGAGTTCTTCCACACACGGGAGTGCGAGACGGGCGGCTGGGAGCTGTCCGCGTACAGCACCGACACCCCGCAGGGCGCCCGGGACAGCCTCGGCTCCGAGTTCCGGCGGCGCGCCCAGAAGGCCCGCGAGGCCGGGGACGAGAAGGCGCGGCGCAAGTGGATGGCCGCCGCCGGACGCATGGACCGGGAGGTCGTCGACGAACTGACCGTCCTGGGCAACCGGTTCCGCATCGCGCGGGCGTCCCGCTTCATCCGGATGGGCAGCAGCGGCCCCGAGCCGCCGCGCCCCTCCGACCCGGACCCGGGCGAGGTCGGCGAGGCGTACCGCCTGCCGTCCCGCACCAAGGGCCTGGTCATCGACCCGTACACCAGCACCGGCCTGTCCGACGGCATCCTCAAGTTCGACCTCGTCCAGTTCGTGGGCGCCGCCTCCGGCGCGCCCGCCGAGATGAAGGAGGACGCCCGGCGCGCCTGCCTCACCCATCCGGGCGGCGTGCTGCTCCCCGCCGTCTTCCTCGTCGCCGAACGGGTCGACGGGAAGTGGCGGGCGCACGACCCGGGCGCCTCGCACTGGACCCCGCAGGACGCCCGGGACTCGCTGGCCCGGTGGCTGCGGGTGATGGCCCCGTTCACCCTCGACCTCGGCCCCGAGGAACGCGCGGAGTACGCCCGGGTCGCCGACCGCCTCGACGAGAAGCGCAACAACACCGCGACCTGCGCCGGCGTCCGCTACCGCATCACCCGCGCCGAGCGGCTGATCCGCATCGGCCCGGACGGCCCCGAGGGCCCCCGCCCCTCCGACTTCGACCCCGAGCCACCGGTCGAGGTACAGGCCCGCCAGCTCAAGGAACAGGGCCTGTGGCGCGACGAGGACGAGCCGATCGAACTGGACGAACGGGCCGAGAAGCTGCGCCGCCTGTGGGAGGAGGAGGAAGAACGCTGGGCCGCGGCCCGCGCGAAGGCGAAGCGGAAGTAGGGCCGACGGCGGGGGCCCCGGCCTTCCCGCAGCGTCCGGCCCGTCCCCGGTACGGCCGAGGCCCGGCCTCCGCGTGGTGCGGGGGTCGGGCCTCCGTTCTGCCGGGCGGGCGCAGATGCCGTGACGGCAAGCGCGGCACCACCCACCACCGTTACGCCTCGAAGTCGTATTCGAGCACGTACGCGGCCGAGTCCAGGATCATCTCGTTCACCTCGACGGGGCGACCACCGTCCGCGAAAGCGGTGCGGACAATGATGATCACCGGCGTGCCCGCACTGAGGCACAGCCGGTCCGCCTCGTCCCGGGACGGCATCCGGCTGCGGATCTCCTCCCGGAAGTGCACGGGTTTGCATCCCAGTTCGGCCAAGCGGGCGTAGATGCCACCGGGACCGGTGTCCTCCTGGGCGATCTCCGAACCTGCCACCAGAGCGGCCGGCAGATAGCTCGTGGCCAGCAGCACCGGCTTGCCGTCGAGGACGAACCGGCGGCTGCGCACGCACACCGCCTCGCGCGGGCCGATCCCCAGCACGTCCGCGACGGCCACGGGCGCCGCCGCCTCGCCGACGACGACCTGATCGACGACCAGATCCCGCTCGCCGGCATCGGCCGACCAGATGGACCGGCCCTCTCCCCACTGCTCCCGCGCGAGTCGCTGGACACCACGCCGCCGCAACGGCCGGAAGTCGCGGACGAAGACGCCCGCACCCTTGCGCGACTCCGCGACTCCCTCGTTCCGCAGGACGCCCAGTGCCTGCCGAGCAGTCATCCGGGCGACTTGATATGTGGCCATGAGGTCGTTCTCGCCGGGAAGTCGATCGCCGGGGCCGTAGTCGCCGGCCCTGACCGCCTCCTTCAGCGCCTCAGCAATGCGCTGGTATTTCGGCTGACGGCCGTTGCCCTTGGCGGCCATACGCCCTCCTTCCTGATCTCTGGACACCCTAGACCGCCTGTTCGCCCGCGCAGCAGGTACTCACCTTTATGGACGACATCTCTAGAGAAACATTGCCATCTCTAGAGATGTTGCGCTTCACTTGGCCGCAGACGGCACCCGGCATCGGACCGAGGCGCCGAACCGGCACGTTCACCGACGCACAAAAGGGCCCGTCTGGCGCCACCCCGAGGCGAGGGCCTTCCACCGCACGGAGGTTGACGACTTGCTTCGCATCATCCGAACGATCTTCGAAATGCTGCTTGCCCAGCTGCTACCCGCCCAGGGCTGTCACCGGGCCGCAGGCCCGCGACCCGTTGGACGCCACGCGGGCGCGCCGACCGCGCGTCCGGCGTTCGCGCCCGACCCCGCACCGCAAAGCAAGGGAGTCCCCTTGGTACGTCCCTACGTCCTCACGTCCCCGGAACGGCAGGAACGCGGCATGCGGCAGGCACGGCGGCGCGAACTGCGGTCAGCGGCTCACGGCGTCGCCGCCGGACCGAACCTGCTCCGCGAAATGGCGGTGGCCGCCCGATGACCCCCATGAACCGTGCGCGGCTGCTGCCGTGGACCAGCTCCGACGGGAAGCCGTGCTACCTCATCGGCGGCACCGGGACCGGGCGCGTCTCCCGGCTCGCCGACCGGATGGAGGCGGAGCAGATGAAGTCGGCGGCCGCCCTTATCGAGGAAGCCCGCCGTACTCTCGCCTCCTGCGCGTGGACGCCGGTGAAATCCACCTGCTGGCCCACGACTTGAACGGCGCTCTGACCGACGTGCACCGGGTGTCGGAGAGCCGGGGCGCCCGCTTGCAGCAGTTGGCGGACGACCTCGACGCGGAGGACGAGGACGGCGGCGGCGGGGACGGCGCTTCGCCCACCGCATAGCGCGAGGCAGGGCGACAACCGGTCACACAGCCCCCGGCCGCCCGTCCCCGGATATGGCCGAGGCCCGGCCCCCGCGTGGTGCGGGGACCGGGCCTCGTGCGGCGCTACCGGCGCGGCCGGTGGAGGGCCTGCTCAGTGGGCGTGGCCGTGGCCGTGGCCGGCCTCGGCGGGCTCCTCCTCGGCGGGCTTCTCGACGACCAGGGTCTCGGTCGTCAGCAGCAGCGAGGCGATGGAGGCGGCGTTCTCCAGGGCGGAGCGGGTGACCTTGACCGGGTCGATGACGCCGGCCTTGACCAGGTCGCCGTACTCGCCGGTGGCGGCGTTGAAGCCCTGGCCCTTGTCCTGCTCGGCGACCTTGGCGGTGATCACGTAGCCCTCCAGGCCCGCGTTCTCCGCGATCCAGCGCAGCGGCTCGACGGCGGCGCGGCGGACGACGGCGACACCGGTGGCCTCGTCGCCCTCCTTGCCCAGGTTGCCGTCCAGCACCTTGACGGCGTGGACCAGCGCGGAGCCACCACCGGAGACGATGCCCTCCTCGACCGCGGCGCGGGTCGCGGAGATGGCGTCCTCCAGACGGTGCTTCTTCTCCTTGAGCTCGACCTCGGTGGCCGCGCCCACACGGATGACGCAGACGCCACCGGCGAGCTTGGCGAGGCGCTCCTGGAGCTTCTCGCGGTCCCAGTCGGAGTCCGTGGTCTCGATCTCGGACTTGATCTGCGCGACGCGGCCCGCGACGTCCTCGGACTTGCCGCCACCGTCGACGATGGTGGTGTCGTCCTTGGTGACGGTCACACGGCGGGCGGTGCCCAGCACGTCCAGACCGGCCTGGTCGAGCTTGAGGCCGACCTCCTCGGCGATGACGGTGGCGCCGGTGAGGGTGGCCATGTCCTGGAGCATCGCCTTGCGGCGGTCACCGAAGCCGGGGGCCTTGACGGCCACCGCGTTGAAGGTGCCGCGGATCTTGTTGACGACCAGGGTCGACAGGGCCTCGCCCTCGACGTCCTCGGCGATGATCAGCAGCGGCTTGGAGCCACCGGCCTGGATGACCTTCTCCAGCAGCGGCAGCAGGTCCTGGATCGCGGCGATCTTGCCCTGGTGGATGAGGATGTACGGGTCCTCCAGGACGGCCTCCATCCGCTCCTGGTCGGTGACCATGTACGGGGAGAGGTAGCCCTTGTCGAAGGCCATGCCCTCGGTGAAGTCCAGCTCCAGACCGAAGGTGTTGGACTCCTCGACGGTGATGACACCGTCCTTGCCGACCTTGTCCATCGCCTCGGCGATCAGCTCGCCGACCTGCTTGTCCTGGGCGGACAGGGCGGCGACGGCCGCGATGTCGGACTTCTCCTCGATCGGGCGGGCGGTGGCGATCAGGTCGTCGGAGACGGCCTTGACCGCGGCGTCGATGCCCTTCTTCAGGGCGGCGGGGGAGGCGCCGGCGGCGACGTTGCGCAGGCCCTCGCGGACCAGCGCCTGGGCCAGCACGGTGGCGGTGGTGGTGCCGTCACCCGCGATGTCGTTGGTCTTGGTCGCCACCTCCTTGACGAGCTGGGCGCCCAGGTTCTCGTACGGGTCGTCGACCTCGACCTCGCGGGCGATCGTGACACCGTCGTTGGTGATGGTCGGCGCGCCGAACTTCTTGTCGATGACGACGTTGCGGCCCTTGGGGCCGATGGTGACCTTGACCGTGTCGGCAAGCTTGTTGACGCCGCGCTCAAGGGCGCGACGGGCGTCCTCGTCGAACTTCAGGATCTTCGCCATGGGGTGTTTCAAGTCCTCTCGACGAACTGCGCCCCGGCGCCCGGTTGTTCAGACACGGGAGGCCGGGGCGCAGATCAGAAAAAGCTGGGGTGAATTACTTCTCGACGATCGCGAGCACGTCGCGGGCCGAGAGAACGAGGTAGTCCTCGTTGTTGTACTTCACCTCGGTGCCGCCGTACTTGCTGTAGAGCACGACGTCGCCGACGTTCACGTCGAGCTCGACGCGCTTGCCGTCCTCGACGCGGCCCGGACCGACGGCCAGGACGACGCCCTCCTGGGGCTTCTCCTTGGCGGTGTCCGGAATGACCAGGCCCGAAGCCGTGGTCTGCTCGGCGTCGAGCGGCTGGACCACAATGCGGTCCTCGAGCGGCTTGATGGCAACCTTGGAGCTGGCGGTCGTCACGATCCGACCTCCCCCTTCGGAGATCTCACGGGGTTAACTGTCTGAGGTGGCGACCAGGTCGATCCGTCGTCGCGGGTGCCGGACCTGCCCGTCGCTGTGTTTGGCACTCCCCGGTGGAGAGTGCCAACGCCGAGACTATGACGCGGTTAGCACTCGGTCAAGCGGAGTGCCAGTCGAGCCGCGACGAATCCGCTCCCCCGCCCTTCCCGTCCGCACCGGGCCCGCACACCTGCCCCACACGATCCGCACACCAGTCGGAAAAACGGCCCGCTGACATGTCGTCTCGGCCACATCCGCCCCTCCCCTTGCAACCCTGCCCCCACCCCGGTCGTCTCCCCCTTCGACTGTGAGCCGACGTCCGGGCCCGCCCCGTCGGGTCCGCCGACCGACGAAACGATGGCGGAGGACCCCCGTGCAAGGACTGAGCCACGCCCGCACGGCAGGCGGGGAGGAGAACGACGCCGAGCGCACGATGAGCTTCGAGGCGCTGTCCCAGGCCCCGGACCGCCGCAGGACCGAGGCATGGCTCCTCGCCCTCGTCACCGTGATCACGATCTTCGGCTACGCGTACACCGGCCTGTCGATGAAGGGCCGGCTGCCCGACGGCCTGGCGGGCTTCGCCCTCTCCATGGCCTGTGTGGCGCTGGTGCCGCACCTGGTCGTCCGCCGCTTCGCGCCCCGCGCCGACCCGCTGATCCTGCCGCTGGCCACCCTGCTGACCGGGCTCGGGCTCGTCCTGATGCACCGCCTCGACATCACCTACATCGACAAACCGTTCCTCAAACAGCAACCCGCGGCGAGCGGGCAGCTGGTGTGGACGGTCATCGGGGTCGCGGTCTGCATCGGCATCCTCATCGTGCTGCGCGACCACCGGACGCTCCAGCGCTACATCTATCTGACGATGGCCGTCGCCCTGGTCCTGCTGATCGCCCCGGTCTTCTCCCGCGCGGACACCTACGGCGCCAAGCGGTGGATCTTCCTGGGGCCGATGTCGCTCCAGCCCGGCGAGTTCGTGAAGATCATGATCGCGGTGTTCTTCGCGGGCTATCTGACCGTCAACAAGGACGCGCTCGCGCTGATCGGCCGCCGCTTCATGGGCGTCCAGCTCCCGCCCGGCCGCCAGCTCGGCCCGATCTTCACCATCTGGGTCATCAGCCTCCTGGTGCTGGTCTTCGAACGCGACCTGGGCACCTCGCTGATCTTCTTCGGCGTCTTCGTGATGATGCTGTACGTGGCGACCCGGCGGACCGGCTGGGTGGTGTGCGGCCTGCTGATGGCCGTCGTCGGCGCGGGCGTCGTCGGCACCCTCGAACCCCATGTCCACGGCCGGGTCACCGCCTGGCTCGACCCGATGCGGGCGTTCACCAAGGAGGGCGTCGCGGAGGGGATGTCCGACCAGCTGGGCCAAGCCCTCTTCAGCTTCGGCAGCGGCGGCATCAGCGGCACCGGCCTCGGCCAGGGCCACCCCGAGCTGATCGGCTTCGCTGGCAACAGCGACTTCATCCTCACCACCGTCGGCGAGGAACTGGGGCTGGCCGGTGTGATGGCCGTCCTCCTGCTCTACGCCCTGCTCGGCCAGCGCGGGCTGCGGGCCGGGATGGCCGCCCGCGACCCCTTCGGCAAGCTCCTCGCCGTCGGCCTCGCGGGCGCCCTGCTGCTCCAGGTCTTCGTCGTCTCCGGCGGCGTCACCGGCCTCATCCCCCTCACCGGCAAGGCCCTGCCGTTCCTCGCCAAGGGCGGCTCGTCCCTCGTCGCCAACTGGGGCATGATCGCCATCCTGCTCCGCATCAGCGACAGCGCCCAGCGCCGCCGCGAACCGGTCGGCGCCTCCTCCGGACGGGGCCGGCGCGGGCGGCGCCGCCGCGGGGCGCCCGACAGCGACGGCACCGAGGAGTAGGGACCGCCGCTCCGGGGCGGGCGGGGTTTGAGCGACAGGCCCCGGCCCGGTCCGCGGTGCGCCGCCCGGGGCCGGGCGGGGATGATGGGCCGGGTGACCGATCTCGACGCCTTCACCGCACTGCTCACCCCCGAGGGCCAGGAGCTGCTGGACGCGCTCCGCGACCACGACCCGGCCGACGAACTGGCCACCGCGACCCGGCTGCGCCGCGACCACCCCGCGCCCCTGGTGTCCGCGGCCCTCGGGCAGGCGCGGCTGCGGCAGCGGGCCGCCGCCAAGTTCGGCGCGGACGCCGGGCGCATGTACTTCACGCCCAACGGCGTCGAGCAGTCCACCCGTACGGCCGTCGCCGAGCACCGCGCCGCCCGGCTCGCCGCGATGGGCGTCCGTACGCTGGCCGACCTGTGCTGCGGCATCGGCGGCGACGCGCTCGCGCTGGCCCGCGCCGGGATCTCCGTACTCGCCGTCGACAAGGACCCGCTGGCCTGCGCGGCGGCGCGGGCCAACGCCGAGGCGCTGGGGCTCGACGGGCTGATCGAGGTGCGCTGCGCGGACGTGACGGACGTGGACACGGCCGGGTACGACGCGGTGTTCGCCGACCCGGCGCGCCGGACCAAGGCCCGGGGCGGCCGGATCTTCGACCCCGAGGCGTACGCGCCGCCGCTGTCCTGGGCCGTCGAGGCGGCGCGCTCGGCGCCCTGCGCCGCGCTGAAGATCGCGCCCGGGGTGCCGCACGAGGCGCTGCCCGAGGACGCCGAGACGGAGTGGATCTCCGACGGCGGGGACGTGAAGGAGGCCGTGGTGTGGTTCGGCGGCGCTGAGCGGGGCCTGCGGCCCGGCGGGCGGCGCGCCACCCTGCTGCCGTCGGGCGCGTCCCTGCTCGGCGCCGGGCTGCCGGACCCGGAGCCCGGCCCGGTCGGCGGCTGGCTGTACGAGCCGGACGGCGCCGTCATCCGCGCCCATCTGGTCGCCGATGTCGCCCGGGAGACCGGCGGCCGGCTGATCGACCCGACGATCGCCTACCTGACCTCGGACACGCTCGTGGAGACGCCGTACGCCACCGCCTACGCGATCACGGACGTTCTGCCGTTCCACGTGAAACGTCTGCGGGCGCTGCTGCGCGAGCGTGGCGTCGGCGTCGCGGTGATCAAGAAGCGGGGTTCGGCGGTCGAACCGGAGGAGCTGCGCAAGAAGCTCAAGCTCTCCGGACCGCACGGCTGCACCGTCTTCCTCACCCGCGTCGCGGGCGCCCCGGCGATGCTGCTGGGGCACCCGGCGGGCGGGACGCGCTGATCAGGCCCGGTCGGTGAGGTCCTCGGCGTAGACCTGGGAGAGCGGCTGGGGGCCGACGTACTGCTGGCAGGTGCACTGCCGGGCCTCGTACCGCTCCGGCTGCCGGTCGGCGCCCCAGGCGACCGGCACCTGGGTCATCTCGTGGCACTTGCCCTGCTTGTCGTGCTTGGCGAGGTGGTGGTCGCAGCCGCACACGGGCTCCGGCGGTTTGCCGGCCTCGGCCAGTTCCTTACGTTCCCGGCGGGCGGATTCCAGGCGTTCCATCTTCCGCTCGTGCCGGGTGCGCAGCGCCGTCCGGGCGGTGTCGGCGGCCTTCGTGAAGCCGCCCGCCAGGAAGAAGATGAGAACCCACCAGTACCAGTTCACGGTCAACCGCCTCCCCGTACGCGCTCCGTGCCGTGGGCCCCAGGGTAAGTGCTGGGGCCACGCGCCGGCTCGGGAGTGGGGCGGTGCTCAGCCGTAGAGGTTCTGGCGGCTCAGCTCGTGGACGTGGTCGTGGTGGTGGTGCGTGCCGGGGACGTGCGGCTCGGTGACCGGGAGGGACGAGTCGGCGGGCAGGTCCCAGGAGGACGCGGCGCGGTTGCGGGCGACCATCTCGGCGCCGAGGGCGGCGACCATCGCGCCGTTGTCGGTGCACAGCTTGGGACGCGGCACCCGCAGGGTGATCCCGGCGTCCTCGCAGCGCCGCTCGGCCATCGCCCGCAGCCGGGAGTTGGCCGCGACCCCGCCGCCGATCATGAGGTGGTCCACGCCGTGGTCCTTGCAGGCGCGGACGGCCTTGCGGGTGAGGACGTCCACCACGGCCTCCTGGAAGGAGGCGGAGACATCGGCGACCGGGACGTCCTCGCCGGCCGTGCGCTTGGCCTCGATCCAGCGGGCCACCGCGGTCTTGAGGCCGGAGAAGGAGAAGTCGTAGGGCGCGTCGCGGGGGCCGGTCAGTCCGCGCGGGAAGCGGATGGCGTCCGGGTCGCCCTCGCGGGCCCAGCGGTCGATGACCGGGCCGCCGGGGAAGCCGAGGTTGAGGACGCGGGCCACCTTGTCGAACGCCTCGCCCGCCGCGTCGTCGATGGTCGCGCCCAGCGGGCGGACGTCGGCGGTGATGTCCGGGGCGAGCAGCAGGGAGGAGTGGCCGCCGGAGACCAGCAGGGCCATCGTCGGCTCGGGGAGCGCGCCGTGTTCGAGCTGGTCGACGCAGATGTGCGAGGCGAGGTGGTTGACGCCGTAGAGCGGCTTGCCGAGGGCGTAGGCGTACGCCTTGGCCGCCGAGACGCCGACCAGCAGGGCGCCCGCCAGGCCGGGGCCCGCGGTGACGGCGATGCCGTCCAGGTCGCGGGCCGAGACTCCGGCCTCCTTCAGGGCCCGCTGGATGGTGGGGACCATCGCCTCCAGGTGGGCGCGGGAGGCGACCTCGGGCACCACGCCGCCGAAGCGGGCGTGTTCCTCGACGCTGGAGGCGACCGCGTCGGCGAGGAGGGTGTGCCCGCGGACGATGCCGACACCGGTCTCGTCGCAGGAGGTCTCGATGCCGAGGACGAGCGGTTCGTCAGCCATGGGTCGGTGTTCCTTGTGCGAGAGGGTCGGACGGTTCACAGGGGGCGGTGGTCAGCCGCATGACGAGGGCGTCGACGTTGCCGGGCTGGTAGTAGCCGCGGCGGACGCCGATCGGCTCGAAGCCGAAGCGGGCGTAGAGGCGCTGGGCGCGGACGTTGTCGACGCGGACCTCCAGCAGCACCTCGCGGCACTCGAAGGCGGTGGCGGCCGACAGCAGCTCGGTCAGCAGCCGGGAGCCGAGGCCGCTGCCCCACTGGTCGCGTGCGGTGGCGATGGTCTGGACGTCGCCGGTGCCGCCGACGGCGGCGAGTCCGGCGTAGCCGACGAGGCGGCCGTCGCGTTCGGCGACGACATAGCGGCGGTTGGCGCCGGAGCCGCGGGCGTGTGCCAGCTCGGACCAGAACATGCCGGCCGACCAGGCGTCCTCGGGGAACAGCTCGCGCTCCAGCTCCAGCACGGCGTCCAGGTCCCACCAGCGCATCTCGCGCAGCGTCACGTCACCGGCGCCGTGCGCGCCGGCCGGCTGTCCGTGGGCGGCGGCCGTCACCGGGGGGTGACCACCTTGTAGTTGGCGGGGACCTGCGCGTCGGGGCGGCGCAGGTACAGCGGCCGGTCGGGCAGGAACTCCTCGCCCGCGGCGAGCTTCGCGGCGGCGAGCGAGGCGAGGGCGGCGGCCGACTGGTGCTCGGGGCCGTCCCGGAGGACGCCGGTGAACACCGTGTCGTACAGCAGCGCGCCCGCGCCCACGGCCGGCACCCCGGCCATCTCGGTGGCGAGGTCGGCGGGACGGTCGACGGCCGGTTCGGTGATCCTGGTGCGGGCGTCGGCGTAGCGCGCCCAGTAGACCTCCTTGCGGCGGGCGTCGGTGGCCACCACGAAGGGCTCGTCCAGACCCGTCGCGTACGCGAGGCCGTCGAGCGAGCACAGGCCGCGGACGGGGACGTCGAGGGCGGCCCCGAACGTCGCCGCGGTCACCAGGCCGACGCGCAGGCCGGTGTAGGGGCCGGGCCCGACGCCGACCACGATGTCGCTGACCTCGTCGAGCGCGCGTCCGGCCTCGGCCAGTACCCGGTCGACGGCGGGCAGCAGCAGTTCGCCGTGCCGCCGGGCGTCCACCTGGGAGGAGGCGGCGAGGACCCGGGAGCCGTCGTGCAGGGCGACGGTGACGGCGGGGGTGGCGGTGTCAAGAGCTAGCAGCAGCACGCCTCAAGCCTACGGCTCGGCGGACGGTGCCCTGTCCGGTGCTACGGTCGGCGCGTAATCAGCCAATACGACCGCCGGGACGCGGCGTCGGGTCCGCACGAAAGACGGAGGGGTGGCACCACGGTGGCCTCCAGGAGCAGCTTGATCGTCACCGCGCTCACCGCGGGAGCCGTCATCGCGGTCGGTGTGCTGGGCTACCAGGCCGCGGCGTCCGCGCCGGCGTCGCTCGCCGAGCACCGCAAGGGCGGGCACAACGCGCCGAAGGAGCCGTCCGCGAAGCCGAAGCCGCGCCCTGCGCCGCCCGCGGTCCCCGAGGCGTCCGGCACCGGCACCCGGGTCGTCTACGCGCTCGGCGCCCAGCGGGTCTGGCTGGTCGGCGCGGACGAGAAGGCCGTCCGGACGTTCTCGGTGACGCCGAGCACGGTCAGCCCGCCGATGGGGACGTACGCGGTCACCTCGCGGTCGGTGAGCGTCACCGGCTCGGACGGGGTCGCGATCGAGCACGTGGTGCGGTTCACCAGCGTCGACGGGGTGGTGATCGGCTTCAGCGCGGCGGTGGACGGGTCGAAGCCGAAGGCGGACCCGGCGCAGAAGACGGGCGGCATCCGGGAGTCGCGCGAGGACGGCGCGGCCCTGTGGGACTTCGCGTTGCAGGGGACGAAGGTCGTGGTCGTCGCCTGAGAGGGCGGCGTCGGGGGCGGCTCGCGCAGGGCCGTTCCCGGCGTGCGGCGGTGGGACCGTCCGGCGGTCCCCGTCGTCCGCCGTACGGGCTATGCCGCGTCGCGCTCCTCCGCCGACGGGGGCGCGGGCGTGTCCGTCCCGGTGACGGGGCGGGCGGCGGGTGGCGTGGGCGGGGTGGAGACGGCGCTGGCCGCGGCGCAGGCGGCGAGCAGTTGGTTCATGGTCGGCTGCTGCCTCGGCGCGTCCTGCTCATCGCGCCGGGCCGTGTCGGCTGCGGGCTGGTGGGCCATGGACGCCTCCCGGGCTCCTGGGGCGAGCGACGGAAGCGACGCGCCGGCCACGCGGGGCCGGGCCGGAACTTAGGCGTACCTCACTTCCGTCCGTCCTCCCATGTCACCATGCGCGGCACCGCCCGCGCAACACGTTACCGACAGCTTGTCGGAAAGTCGGGACGGAAGGGACCATGGAGGCGGCGCGGTTTCCCCGGAACGTGCGGGTCAGTCCACCGTCAGGCCGGTCAGATCGGCGTCCGCCCAGCGCGCGCCGATGCCGGTGACCGTCACCTCACGCACATCGGCCACCTCCGTCCCGTAGATGTCGTCGTCGGTGGCGGGGGCCGGGGCGTGCGCCCCCATCGCGCGCCCGATCACCACGTGCAGCCGGTCGTCCGACAGCTCCTCGACCTTGCCGTCACCCCACTCGACGACCACCACCGACTCCGGCAGCGACACATCGAGGTCGAGGTCCTCCATCTCGTCCAGACCGCCGCCGAGCCGGTACGCGTCGACGTGCACCAGCGCGGGGCCGCCGGTCAGCGAGGGGTGCACCCGGGCGATGACGAAGGTCGGGGAGGTCACCGCGCCCCGCACGCCCAGGCCCTCCCCCAGGCCGCGGGTCAGCGTCGTCTTGCCCGCGCCCAGTTCACCGGTGAGCAGCACCAGATCGCCGGGGCGCAGCAGCGCCGCGAGTCTGCGACCCAACTCCTGCATCCGGTCGGGCGACTTGACGGTGACATGGGTGGTGGTGCCGGTGGTGCTCATGCCGCACATGGTACGGGCCGGGGCCGGGCGGTCACGCCCGCTTCGTCCGGGAACGCCGGGACGCCGCCACCGCCCGTTCCAGCAGCACCACCAGTCGCTCGGTGACCAGCTCCGGCCGCTCCAGCATCACCATGTGCCCGGCGCCCGGGATGCGCAGCAGCTCGGCGGAGGGCAGCAGCTCGGCGATCGCCTGGCTGTGGTCGGCCGGGGTGATCAGGTCCTCCTCACCGGCCAGGACCAGGGCGGGCGTGGTGTCGTACGCGACCAGGGAAGCGGCCTTGTCGTGGGTGGCGAACGCCGGGAAGAACTCGGCGACCACATCGATCGGCGTCGACTCGATCAGCCGTTCCGCGAACCGCGCCACCCCGGCGTCGACCTCGTGCGGCGTACCGAACGAGTAGCGCTTGATGATCCCGGCGAAGAGGTCCGCGGTGGCCCGCCGCCCGCGCTCGACCAGTTCGTGCTGGGCGCCCAGGGCCCGCAGGACGCCCGGCGCGACGCGGTGGAAGACCTTGCCACCCAGCGACGGCAGCCCGAAGGCGACCTCGCTGAGCTTGCCCGCCGAGGTGCCGATCAACGCGATGCCGATCACGCGTTCCGCGACGTACTCGGGGAACTGGTCGGCCAGCGCCATCACCGTCATCCCGCCCATGGAGTGCCCGACCAGCACGATCGGGCCCTCGGGGACCGCCGCGTCCAGCACCGTGCGCAGGTCACGGCCGAGCAGGTCGATGGTGACGGGGACCGTGCCGTCGGTCTGGGAGCGGCCGCGTTCGGAGCGGCCGTGGCTGCGCTGGTCCCAGTGGACGGTGCGGACGGCGCCGCGCAGGGAGGCACGCTGGAAGTGCCAGGCGTCCTGGTTGAGGCAGTAGCCGTGGCTGAAGACCAGGGTGGGGGCCCGGCCGCGCCCGCGGGCGGCGGCCAGCCGCGCGGCGATCTCCCCGTCACCGTCGCTGCGGGGCCGGTGCTCGTGGGGCTCGTCGACCTCGTAGTACAGCTCGGTGCCGTCCTCGGCGACGACGGTGGCGGGGGTGCCGCGCACCGTGCCGTACGGGCCGGCGGCGTCCAGTTCCAGCCGCGCCTGGCGGCGCATCCCGCGCCCCACCGTGGCCCGCTCCATGGCGACGCCCGCGGCGGCCCCGGCGGCCAGCATCCCCACCAGGGCCCCGGCGATACCGGCCTGCCGGCCCGCCCGCCGGCCCTTGGCCGCCGCCTCCGCGGCCCGCGCCGCGATCTCCTCGCCCTCATTCATCCTGTTCCCCCTTGGTCCTCCTGGCCGGGCGCGCCGCCCTCGGGGGCGCTGTCCACATGGACGCGCGGGACGCGCTTCCCGATCCGGGTGACGATCTCGTAGGCGATGGTTCCGGCCGCCCGCGCCCAGTCCTCGGCGGTCGGCTCACCGTCGTCGCCGGGCCCGAACAGCACCGCGCGGTCCCCGGCGCGGGCGTCGTCGCCGCCGAGGTCGACGACGAACTGGTCCATGGCGATCCGCCCCGCGACGGTCCGCAGCTTGCCGCCGACCAGCACCGGCGCGGCGCCGGAGGCGTGACGCGGGATGCCGTCGGCGTACCCGAGGGGCACCAGCGCCAGGGTGGTCTCCCCGGGGGTCGTGTAGTGGTGCCCGTAGGAGACGCCGTGGTTCCCGGGGACGTGCTTGACCGACGCCAGCCACGCCTCCAGCGTCATCGCCGGGCGCAGCCCGAAGTCCGCCGCCGCGCCGATCTCGGGCGCGGGCGAGACACCGTAGACCCCGATACCGGAACGGACGAGGTCGAAGTGGGCCTCGGGGAGGGTGAGCAGCGCGGGGGTGTTGGCGATGTGCCGCACCTCGGGGCGCAGGCCGGCGGCCTCGGCGCCCGCCAGTGCCTCGTGGAACGCGGTGAGCTGGGCGGCGATCGAGGGGTGGCCGGGCTCGTCGGCGCAGGCGAAGTGCGACCAGACGCCGGTGACGGTGAGCAGGCCGTCGTTCTCGGCGGCGCGGGCGGCGGCGGTCAGTTCCGGCCAGTCGGCGGGCTGGCAGCCGTTGCGGCCGAGGCCGGTGTCGGCCTTGAGCTGGACGCGGGCGGGCCGGCCGGCCTCCCGTGCGGCGGCGCACACCTCACGCAGTGCCCACATGCCGCTGACCGAGACGTCGATGTCCTGCTCTATCGCGCGCCGCCAGGGCCCGCCCGGTGTCCACAGCCAGCACATCAGCCGGCCGGTGTCGCCCGCGGCGCGCAGCGCCAGCGCCTCCTCGGGCAGGGCCGTGCCGAGCCAGGCGGCACCGGCCTCGCGGGCGGCGCGCGCGCACCGCACCGCGCCGTGGCCGTAGGCGTCCG
>NZ_JCANQV010000030.1:0-30424 GCF_059553635.1 Candidatus Streptomyces philanthi | reverse complement strand
CCGCCGTCTCCCTCGGGCCCCTCACGGCCCGTCGGTGACGGCGGGCAGGGTGACCCGGGCGACGGTGCCGCCCCCGGGGTGCCCGCTCTCGATGGCGAGGGTGCCGCCCATCCCCTCCACCAGGCCCTTGGTGACGTGCAGTCCGAGGCCGGAGCCGGGGTTCTGGGTGCGTTCCGCGCCCAACCGGTCGAAGGGGACGAACAGCCGGTGCTGGAGGTGCTGGGGGATGCCCGGACCGTCGTCCTCCACCACCAGGTCCAGGAGGCCGCCGCCGGGGGGATGTTCCACCCGGAGCACCACCCGGCCACCGGGTGCGTTGTACTTGAGCGCGTTGCCCGCGAGGTTCAGCAGGACCTGGCGCAGCCGGCGGGCGTCGCAGAGCGCGGCCGGGTCGCCGTCGGGGGGTTCGACGACGCAGGTCACCCGCGTCTTCTCGGCGAGCCCCGCCAGCAGTCCGCGCACCTCGGCGAGCAGCGGTGCCAGCGGCAGGGGTTCGGTGCGCAGCCGCAGCGCCTTCGCCTCGATCGCCGCCACGTCGCTGAGATCGTCGACGAGGGCGACGAGATGGTCGGCGGCCGAACTCATCCGCTCCAGCGCCTCCTTACGGCGCTCGGCGCACAGACTGCCCGAGCGCAGCATCTCGCCGAAGCCCACCACGGCGTGCAGCGGGGTGCGGATCTCGTGCCCCAGGGCGGTGAGGAACTGGGACTTGGTGCGGCTGTTCTCCTCCGCGTGCTCCTGCGCGATCACCGCTGCGGCGCGGGCCCGCCGTTCCTCCTCCGCGGCCTTGCGGGCGGTCTCGTCGACGAGGTTGACGCACCAGGACACGATGGCGCCGTGGGCGTCGTGGACGCCGGAGAAGGTGACGGAGGCGGTGAGATGGGCCTCGCGGGGGCGGGTCAGCCGCAGTTCGTAGCGGTGGGTCTCGCGGCACGGCACGGTGGCGACGTCGCGCAGTTGAGGCCGGTCGTCGGGGTGGACGAGATCGCGGAAGCACCGTCCCACCAGCGCGAACGCATGGGTGTCCAGCATCGCGCAGAGCGCCCGGTTGACGCGCAGCACCCGTCCGTCGAGGCCCAGCAGCGCCATGCCCGCGGCGTTGTCGTCGAACGCCCTGCGGAAGCGTTCCTCGCTCTGGGCGAGGCTGCCGAAGAGTTTGTCGTGGTCGATGGCGACGGCGGCGAGGTGGGTGAAGCGGTCGACGAGCCGCCGTTCGCGTTCGGTCGGGGTGTGGGGCGTGTCGTGGTAGACGGCGAAGGTGCCCAGGACCTGGCCGTCCTTGCCCCGTACCGGCGTCGACCAGCAGGCCCGTACGCCGGCGGTCTCGGCGGCGGCGCGGAAGTCCTCCCACAGGTCGCTGCACCGGATGTCGGGCACCACCACGGGGACCGCGCGGTGCACGGCGGTGCCGCAGGAGCCGGCGTGCGGGCCGGTCTCCATCCCGTCGACGGCCTTGACGTAGGCGGGCGGCATGCTCGGGGCCGCGCCGTGGCGCAGCGTCCCCGAGCGTTCGTCGAGAAGCAGCACCGAGCAGCGGGCGCCCGGCAGAAGGTCCTCCATGCCGGTGGCGAGGGCGTCGAGCACGGGGGCGAGCGGGGCGCCGTCGGCCATCATCTCCAGGACCCGCGTCTGGTGGACGAGCAGTCCGGGCATGTCCTCCGGGGCCGCCACACCACTGGCGGCGCGCCGTGCCGAGCGGTCCGCGTCGTGTGCCGCGGCCATCTCAGGGCTCGAACCGGTAGCCGACGCCGCGTACGGTGCGCAGCCAGCGCGGCCGGTCGGGGTCGCGTTCGACCTTGCGGCGGACGCGGTGGACGTGCTGGGTGACGGTGGCGGCCTCCTGCCAGTCGCTGGAGGAGTGCCAGACGGACTCCAGCAGTTGGTCGCGGGTGAAGACATGGCGCGGGGAGTCGGCGAGGAAGGCCAGGAGGTCGAACTCGCGGGCGGTGAGTTCGACGGGGGTGCCGTACACGGTGACCGTGCGGGTGGCCCGGTCGATCACCAGGCCGCTGCCGGCGCCGTCGGCGGCCGGCGCGCCGTCCGTGCCGGGTGCGGGGGCGGTGCGCCGGCTGCGGCGGAGCACCGAGCGGACGCGGGCGGCGAGTTCGGCCGGGGAGAACGGTTTGACGACGTAGTCGTCGGCGCCGAGGTCGAGGCCGATGATGCGGTCGGTCTCCCCGGAGCGGCCGGAGACCACGATCACCGGGAGATCGGCGGCGTGGCGCCGGATGTGGGTGAGGACGTCGAGGCCGGCGACGAGGGGGAGGGTGAGGTCGAGGAGGACGAGGTCGGGCCGCTGCCGTGCGACGGCGTCGAGGGCGGACTGCCCGTCGGCCGCGGTCAGGACGTGGAAGCCCTCGGCCTCCAGTTGCCAGCGGGCGAGCGTCCGCACGTCCTCGTCGTCGTCCACCACCAGGACATGAGCCGGTTCGCCCATCGGTACGGTCCTTCCCGCTGTTCCTACGGCCGCGCTGCGCGGGGAATACGATCATCGCATTGTTCGGTGGTGCCGTCCGCGACGACCGCCCGCCACGAGCGGTTAAGCGTTTTTTGATCAACCGTTGCGGTGCGGGTGAGGCGGCCGGGCGAGAGTCCTGGACGTGAGGTGCCGCCGCACCGGCCGCGGGCGCCGCCCGCCACGGCGGCCGGGACATCCCCGTCACCCGGACCGCTGGGCCGGGCAGCGCGCGAGAGGCCGGGGCGGACGTGCGGGCGGCCCGTACGGCGCGGCGCCCTCGTGGGGCACGACCGGCCGGGCGCGGCCGGCGGACAAGGCTGCTGAGGCGGTGTGACATGGTCAGTATCGTGGGTGTCGGGGGCGGGACCGGGGCCTCCCGGCTGTGGCGGGCGCTGGTGGACGAGTTGGAGAGAACCGCCGACGTCCTCGCGACGGGCCTGACCCTCGTCGTGAACACGGGCGACGACCTGTGGGCGCACGGCGTCCGCGTCTGCCCGGACATCGACACCACCCTCCACGCGCTCGGCGGCCCCCGGGACGCCGGCCCCGGGCGGGGCGCGGACGACGAGACCTGGCGCTGCATGGACGGCCTGCGGGAACTCGGCGGCGACCCATGGCTCTCCCTCGGCGACACCGCCCTGGCCACCCATCTGCTGCGCACCTCCTGGCTGCACGAGGGCGTGGGCCTGGCCGAGGTGACGCACCGGCTCGCCGACGCCCTGCGGGTGCGCTGCCGCGTCCTGCCCGCGACCGAACAGCCCGTCCGCACCCAGGTGCACTACACGAACGGGGCGCGCCACGGCTACCAGGAGTTCCTGGTCCGCGACGGCGCCACGCCCCGGGTGCGGGAGGTGACGTTCACCGGGGCGGAGACGGCCCGTCCCGCGCCCGGCGTCCTGGACGCGCTCGGCGGCGCCGATCTCGTCGTGCTCGCGCCGAGCAACCCGGTGGCGGGGCTGGGCCCGGTGCTCGCGGTCCCCGGCATCCGGGAGGCGCTGCGCGACACCCGGGGCCCGGTGGTGGCGGTCACCCCCACCGTCTCGCGGGTGCCGATCGACGATCCGGACGAGCGGCGGCGGGCGGCCAGCCGCGGCAGTCTGATGCTGTCGCGGGGCGTACCCGCCACCGCCACCGGGGCGGCGCGGCTCGTCCGGGACGTCTGCGATGTGTTCGTCCTCGATCCGGCGGACGCGGAGGAGGCCGGTGCCATCCGCGCGCTGGGGCCCGAGGTGGTCGTGGCACCGACCCTCCCGGTCGGGGACCGCTGCCCGGCGCCCCTGGCACGGGCCGTCCTCGGTGCGGCCCGTGGGACCACGATGACGGGAGGTGTGCGGTCGTGACCCTGGCCGGCCCCGAGAAACGCCCGGCGCCGCGGCCCTCGGTGCCGCTGATGCCCCCGGCGTACCCTTCGGTGGAGGCGCCGCGGGTGCGGACCGCCGCGGCGATGCGGGTCCGGCCGGCGGACGGCGGGACGGCGCCGGGGACCGCGTACACGTTCTCCGGCCTGTCGGACGACGGCGAACACGTCGCCCTGGACCTCGCCGGCCCGCGGGCCGCGAAGGCGCCGAGGTCCCCGCTGGTAGGGGTGCATGTCGCCTGTCTGGGCGGGGAGGTGCTCGGCTCGGCGCACTGCGACTGCGCGGCGCTGCTGCGGGAGACCGTCCGCCGGGTGCACCACGCGGGCGGGGTCCTGCTCCATCTGCGGCCGGGCGGCGGCGCACGGCCCGAGGTCTGCGTCTTACGGGACGACCCTGCCGAGCGCGCGCCCCGGCGCGGCGCGGCCGAGGCGGTCTGCCGGGTCGCGGCCGAGATGCTGGCCGCGCTGGGCCTGCGCCGGGTCACCCTGCTCACCGCCCGCCCCGAACGGCTCGCCGGCATCGCCCCGCGCGGCATCGCCGTCGACGGGGTGCGCCCCGTCACCGGGCGGACGGGACGCACGGCGTACGGCCCGGCGCCCGAGGAGTGCGAGGGCCTGGTGACCCCGCGCGAGTACGAGGTGCCGCGGCGCGTGGCGATGGGCCAGAGCAACCCCGAGATCGCCACGGCACTCTTCATCTCCCGCAACACGGTGAAGAGTTATCTCCAGAACGTGTTGCGGAAGCTCCACGCCCGCAACCGGGTCGAGGCCATCGCCCGGGCCCGGGAGCGGGGAATCCCCTTGTAGGGGCGGCCGCCCCTGGGTCCGGTCGGGCCCGGGGGCCGTTCCACGACGGCCTCCGTGTCCCGGCATGTCCGTCGTCGCTCCGGGCCCCGAACAGGGCGGCGCCGCCGACCCGCCCGGACGGCATCCGGGCATCCTCCTCCCGCGACGGCAGCGCCCGCCCCTCCGCCACGACACGGCCCACCGCCCTCACCCCACCCGGCACGTCTCCCTCGTCCCCTCCGGTCGCTAGCATGGGCGACGTGGGAGGAAATATCAGACAATCCACAGAGATATCCACGGACTCCGCCGAAAGCGAGGCGAACGAGGCAGCGGAGGCCAAAGCGCGCGCCGCGCGGCTGCTGCTCGCGTTCCGGCACGGCAACCAGCTCGCCTACGACGCCCTCCTCGGGCAGTACGGGGCCGACGACACGACCGCCAACCTCGTCTCGGCGCTGTGCTGGATCGCCAACGAGGGGGTCCGCAAGGCGTATCTGCCCGAGGCGGGCGACCGGGTGCTGCGGCACATGGCGCGCCGGGCCGACGTCGGCGACCGGGCCGTGCTCACCGACGACGGCACCGGGCCGGACGCCGCCGCGCTGCTGGAGGCCGTGGCGGAGGGGAACGAGGAGGCGGTGCGGGAGCTGGTCCGCGCCACGCCCGACACGACGTTCCTGCTCGGCAAGTTCGTGCTCGCCTTCGCGATGCTGCTGCCGGACGTACCGGCCGCGGCACTGGACGAGGTACTGCGGGAACTGCGCGCGGGGAAGCCGTCGGACGGCGACGGGGACTGAGGGCGGCCGCGCGTGCCCGCACGGCCGCCCGGGGCCTCTCAGCCGGTGGCGGGGTCGAGGATCTGGCGGACGGCGCGGCCCGAGGCCAGTTCTTCCAGGGCGGTGTTGATCCCGGTCAGCGGGAGCGTCGCGGTGTGCATCTCCTCGACGGGCATGCGTCCGGCGCGCCACAGGTCGAGGAAGCGGGGGATGTCGCGGCGGGGCACCGCGTCCCCCATGTATGAGCCGACCAGGCTCTTGCCCTCCCCCGCGAACGCGAGCGCCGGGACCTCCAGGACCCGGCCGGGGGCGGGCAGGCCCACCGATACGACCGTGCCGCCGCGGTCGACGCAGTCCAGGCAGGCGGCCGTCACCGCGGGGCTGCCGACCGCCTCGACGGCCAGTTCGGCGCCGCCGCCGGTCAGGTCACGGACCGCGGCGACGGCCTCCTCGGGCGCGTGGGCGTGGGTGGCGCCCAGCCGCAGCGCCAGTTCCCGCTTCTCCGGCACCGGGTCGACCGCGACGACCGGGTGGGCACCGGCCGCACGGGCGCCCAGGACGGCGGCAAGGCCGACGCCGCCGAGGCCGAACACCACGACGGACTGACCGGGCCGCAGCCCGGCGGTGTTGACGACGGCCCCGGCGCCGGTGAGGACCGCGCAGCCGAACATCGACGCCACGGTGAACGGCACCTCACGGGGTATCACCACCACCGATTCCTGGGCCACCACCGCGTGGTCCGCGAACGCGGACACCCCGAGATGGTGGTGGACGGCGCGGCCGCGGGCGTCCGTGAGCAGGGGCGGGCCGTGCAGCAGCCCGCCACCGCCGTTGGCGGCGGCCGCCCGCCCGCACAGCGCGGGCCGGCCCTCGGCGCAGCGCCGGCAGTAACCGCAGCTCGGGACGAACACCAGGGCCACATGGTCGCCCGGGGACGCCCGGTGCACACCGGGGCCGGTCTCCTCGACCACGCCGACGGCCTCGTGGCCGAGGGCCATCGGCAGCGGGCGGACCCGGTCGCCGTTGACGACGGAAAGGTCGGAGTGGCACAGGGACGCGGCGGCGATCCGTACCCGCAGTTCGCCCTCGCGCGGGGCACCGAGTTCCAGTTCCTCGATCTCGACGGGGCGTGTCCCGCTGTAGGGGCGGTGGGTGGTGGTCCCGCGGAGGACGGCGGCACGGGTCCTCATGCGGTGGCCTCCGCGCGCGGTGCGCAGCGCAGGACGTCGCGGCTCTCCAGCAGGGGGACGACGCGGCCCAGGACGAGGTCGCGGAAGTGGCCGGAGGCGCAGTGGGCGGTGAAGTCGTCCTCGGTGGCGTACTCCTCGTACAGCAGGACGGTCCGGGGGTCCTCGGTGCCCTGGTGGACGCGGTAGCCGCGGCAGCCGGGCTCCTGGCGGGAGGCGGCGGCCATGGTGTCGAGGAGGGCGAGGACGGTGTCCTGTTCACCGGGGAGGGTGCGGTAGCGGGCGACGACGACAAAACTCATGGGGTCACTCCTGGGGTGGGACGGGCCTCTTGGGCGCGGGGACCGGCGGGAGCCGGTCGCGGCGCAGGTGCCAGAGGCGGGGGTCGGAGGTGGCGACGGCGACGGGGCCGAGGGCCAGTGCGGCGGCCACGTCCGCGGGCGTCTCCACGAAGCCCGCGGCGACGGCCGGGGACAGGGCGCGCTGGGCCTGGGGGCTCATCCTGCCGACGATGGGCGCGGGCATCACCTCGACCAGGTCGGGGCCGCCGCGGGCGACGGCGTCCAGGCTGCGGCTCAGGTTGGAGCGGTCGGTGACGAACACCTTCATCATCGTCAGGAGGCCGAGGGGGCGGCCCTTCTCGATGAGGTTGAGCCGGGTGCTGACGACGCCGTGCGCCCCCAGTTCCTTGAGGAATTCCAGTGCGCCGCGGTCCTGGGCGAGGCCGGGACTGCTGTCGACGTTGACGAAGACGGTCTTCCCGGCCCGGCCCAGCGCCGGGACGACCCGGGGCAGCTGGCCGACCGCGAACGAGGCGAGGATGCAGGTCCTCGACGGCGCGGTCAGGAACTGGCGCAGCGGCCGGCTGCCGACGACCGACGCGATCACCGGTACGTCGGTGAGGGCGGCGGTGAGCCGGGGGTCGAGTGCGGTGCTGGACCGGGGAGAGGGATTCATGGCCTGCCTGGTGCGGGAGGGGTGCGGGGGTCAGTCCAGTACGGGGGTGCCGAACCGGCTGGGCAGCCCCAGCTTGCCAGGGTTGAGGATGCCCGCCGGGTCCAGTGCCTCCTTGACCGCGGTGAGGGTGGCGAAACCGGGGCCGAGGGACTGCGGGAGGTAGGGGCCGCGCAGCAGGCCGCAGCCGTGGTGGTGGCTGAGGGCCGCCCCGTGGGCGAGGAGGACGGCGTTGGCGGCGTCCCACACCGCGCGGTACCAGTCGCGGCGTGCCTCGGGGGCGGTGTCGCCGCGCAGGGAGAAGTAGACGCAGGCGCCGTCGGTGTAGGCGTGGGACTGGTGGGCCGACGCGGCGAGGGTGCCGGGCACCGCCTCGATCGCGGCGACGACCTCGTCGTAGAGGACGGGGAGGTCCTTCCAGGAGGCCGCCATCTCCAGGGTGTCGGCGACGAATCCGGGGCCGGGGGTGAAGCCGTCGGCGGACTTGCCGACGAGCATCCGCTCGTCCAGCCAGCGCGCGAAGACGGCGTCGCTGTCGAGTTCGGGGCCGTACTCGGCGCAGACCTCGGCGGCGATCGTCAGGGTGGCGTCGACGAGGACGGGGTCCCCCTCGTCGGCGATCAGCAGCAGGTGGGTGTCGGGGTGTCCGAAGTGGGTGCCGGACTCCAGGGTGTCGTAGAGGCGCAGGACGGCGGGGGTGGCGCCGCGTTGCATGATCCGGCGGCAGGCGTCCAGGCCCTGGGCGAAGGTGTCGAAGCCGAAGGCGAGGGCCCTGGCGTACTCGGGCAGGGGGTGGACGCGGAGCCGGGCGGCGACGATGACACCGAGGGTGCCCTCCGAGCCGATGAAGAGTTGGCGCAGGTCGGGGCCGGTGGCGGCGCGGGCGTAGTCGCCGTAGGTGGCGCGGGTGCCGTCGGCGTGGACGACGTCGACGCCGACGACCATGTCCTCGATCTTGCCGTAGCGGGTGGAGAGTTGGCCGGCGCCACGGCAGGCGATCCAGCCGCCGACCGTGGACACCGCGAAGGCGGACGGCCAGTGGCCGGTGGTGACGCCGTACTCCTCCTGGAGCCGCTTCTCGAAGAGGTCGCCGAACATGCCGGCCTGGACGTCGACGATGTGCGACTCGGCGTCGAAACCGGTGATCTCGTCGAGGCCGCACACGTCGAGGACGACGCCGCCGAAGACGGGCAGCGCGGCGCCGGTGACGTTGGAGCGTCCGGCGGACGGGGTGACCGGGACGCCGGCCTCGTGGCAGATCCGCAGGACGGCGGCGACCTGGTCGGCGTCGGCGGCCTCGACGACGACGGCGTCCGGGGTCGCGGGCCGGCCCTCGGTCTCGCCGATCATCGATCCGGCCCACCAGTCGCGGGTGCGGGCGACGACCTCCTCGCGGGTGACGTGGACGGCGTGCGCGGCGCCGCGCAGGGCCTCGACGACGGCGTCCGGCACCTCGACCGGGTCCTTCTGGAGGGCGGCGGGTCCGTCGCCGACGGGGGTGGTGCGGGCCCAGCGCGAGGGGCTGGGAGCACCGACGGTGTAGTCACCGCGGTTGAAGGGGTGGGTGAGGGTCTGACGGCTGATCATGCTGCTGCTCCTTCGAGGAGGACGGACTTCTCGTGGCGGACGGAGTCGAGGTAGGAGGTGACCGACGCGTCCACCTCGGCCTGCGTGAGGTGGAGTTCGCGGCCGAGGAGGTCGCCGACGGTGGCGGCGGCCTCGGCGGAGGCGTCGCGGGCGAAGAGGCGGGCGCGGGTGCGGCGGGAGAGGACGTCGTCGACGGAGCGGGCGAGTTCGGCGCGGGCCGCGTAGACGACCTCGGCCTTGGTGTAGGGCAGGCCGGCGACGACGGGTTCGGCGAGGGAGGGGTCGTCGGCGATCAGGTCGTGGACGAAGCGGGCCTCGGTGCCGTAGCGCTCGCCGAGGTGGGCGGCGGTGCCGCCGGACGCGGCGACGGCCTCGGGGTCGTAGCCGGCGCCGCCGAGCAGCGGGAGGCGGGTGGTGCGGCAGGGTGCCTTGCTGCCGAGGACGGTCATGACCTTGTCGACGACCAGTTCGCCCATGTGGCGGCTGGTGGTGAGCTTGCCTCCGGTGACGGTGACCATCCCGGAGCGGCCGAGGGTGATGTGGTGGTCGCGGCGCATGTCGAGCGTGGCGCCCTCCTTGCCGCCGACGAGAGGGCGCAGGCCGCCGATGGAGCCGGTCACGTCGTCCGGGCCGAGATCCGCGTCGAACGCGGTGTTGGCGCCCTCCAGCAGGAACTCCATCTCCTCGCGGGTGCAGTGCACGTCGTCGGCGGAGCCCCGGTAGTCGTTGTCGGTGGTGCCGAGGACGACGTGGTCGCCCCAGCGGGTGCAGGTGGCGCGGCGGGCCCGGCCGGGGATCGGCACGGTGACGGTGCAGTCGATGCGTACCTTCCGCCACGGGACGACGATGTGGACGCCCTTGGCGGGGCGGACCTGCGGGGTGTGGCCGCTGTCGGCCATGCGGTCCACGGCGTCGGTCCACACCCCGGTGGCGTTGACGACGGCGCGGGCGCGGATGTCGAGGGTGTCGCCGTCGGCGGTGGCGCGGGCGCCGGTGACCTGGCCGCCGCGGGTGAGCAGGGAGTCGACGCGGGCGCCGTTGAGGACGGTGGCGCCGAGGGCGGCCGCGGTGCGGACGAGGGTGAGGACCAGGCGCGCGTCGTCGGCGCGGGCGTCGAAGTAGAGCAGGCCGCCCTTGAGGTGGTCGGCGCGGAGCGTCGGGGCGTGGCTGAGGACCTCGGGGACGGTCAGCCGCTGGTGGAGTTTGCCGATCCGCCAGCCGCCGACCAGGTCATAGGTCCACAGCAGGCCCTCGAAGCCCTTGGCGAGCCGCGGGTCGAAGACGCCGTCCCGGTCGAGGACGGGGAAGAGGAACGGCAGCCGGTGCACCAGGTGGGGGGCGTTGCGGCGGAAGCGGTGCCGCTCCAGCAGGGAGTGGCGGACGAGGTTGATGTTGCCCTGTTCGATGTAGCGGAGGCCGCCGTGCACCATCTTCGAGGACTTCGACGAGGTGCCGGAGGCGAAGTCGTCCTTCTCCACGAGCGCGGCGCGCAGTCCGCGGGACGCCGCGTCGAGCACGGTGTAGGCACCGGTGACGCCGCCGCCGATGACGAGCACGTCGTAGGTGTCGTCCGCCAGGCGGCGCTTGATGCCGGCGCGGTCGAGCAGCAGGGGGGCGCGGCGGGTGGCCGCGGCGCTGCGCCGGGGTTTCCGGGCGGGCATGGTGATCACTGCATCAGCTCCTGGTGGTTCGGTGCGACGGCCGGTCGCGGGCCGCGGGGCGGTGGTGCGGGCCGTCAGGGGAGGTCGGGGGTGCGGAGGTGGTCGGCGAGGAGGCCGCGCCATGCGTCGCGGCACGCGGCGCGTTCGGCGGCCTCGGCGGCGGGTTCGAAGATCCGTCCGTGCGGCTGGGCCTCGACGATCTCTTCGAGCGAGGACCACATGCCCAGGGCGGTCCCGGCGAGGTAGGCGGTGCCGCGCAGGCTGGCGGTGGCGGAGTCGGCGACCCGTTCCAGCGGCAGGCCCGTCAGATCGGCCTGGGTCTGGAGCAGCGGGTCGCATCCGGAGACGCCGCCGCCGACGCGCAGCCGGGTGAAGGGGGCGCCCATGGTGGCGGCGACCCCGTCGATCAGGTCGCACACGGAGTGCGCGATGCCGTCGAGGACGGCGCGGGCGAGGTCGGCGCGGGTGGTGGCGAGGGTGAGGCCGGTGAGTGCCGCGGTGGCCTCCGGGCGCCATACGGGGGTGCGGACCCCGGCGAGGGCCGGGACGAAGCGCGGGGCGCCGCCCTGCCGGGGGCGGGCGCGGCCCGCTTCCTCGCCGAGTTCCCTGGGGGAGGCGAACAGGCCGAGGTCGTCGCAGAGCCAGCGCAGCGCGGAGCCCGCGGTGGAGGTGTAGGACTCCAGGCCGTAGTGGGTGGTGCCGGACTGGCGCCGGCCGGGCTGGGCGAGCACTCCGGCGATGCCGGGCCGGGGCAGGGCGGGGGCGGTGCCGGTGGCGGCGTCGACGAAGGCGCCGGTGCCGTACACGCACATGCCCTGGCCCGCGGCGAGCCCGCCGAGGGCGATGAGGGCGGCATGCTGGTCGCCGAGGGAGGCGGCCAGCGGGACGCGGATGCCGAGGACGTCCGGGTCGGTGGTGCCGAAGCCCGCGTCGTCGTCGCGCAGTTCGGGCAGCAGGCCGGGCGGGAAGCCGAGGTGGCCGGTCCATTCCTCGTCCCAGGCGTGCGCGGTGAGCAGATAGCCGCCGGTGGAGGCGGCGTTGGTGGGGGTGGTGGCGTGGACGGCGCCGCCGGTGAGGCGCCAGATGAGCCAGGTGTCGACGGTGCCGAAGACCAGCCGTCCGGCACGGTGCGCGGCGGCGGTCCCGGGGTGCTCCGCGATCTGCCGGGCGGCCCAGAGGAACGGGGACCGGGAGCCGACGGGCCGTCCCTGCCGGGCCAGCAGCACCGCGTCCCACTCCTCCTCGTGGGCGGCGAGCCGGTGCGCGTACCGGCGGTCCTGCCAGACCACGGCGGGCAGCAGCGGTTCCCCGGTGACGCGGTCCCAGAGCATCGCGGTGGCCCGCTGGGTGGAGAGCGCGACCGCGGTGATCTCGATGCGTTCCTCGCGGGCGCGGGCGACGGCGCGGCGTGCCACGTCGAGGGTGGCGTCCCAGATCTCCCCCGGGTCCTGTTCGACGGAGAGGTCGTCGGGGTGGCTGACCGCGATCGGCCGGTAGAAGACCTCGTGGGCGGCGCCGGAGTCGAGGACGACGCCGGCGCGGGTACCGGTGGTGCCCTCGTCGACGGCGAGCACCCCGCGCCGTGCGGCGGTGGCGGGGAACGGCTGCGTCATGTCGGCCCTTTCCTTGCGAGCTACGGGGTCAGCGGGCGGTGGTGGCCGCGGCGGGGCCGGTGTGCGGGGCGCCGGCCGGGTCGGGAGCGGGGACCGCGCCGTCGTCCTGGGTGCCGGCCTTGATGGGGTCCCACTTCACGACGAGGCAGACGAGCAGGCCGAGGAGGGGGACGACGGAGAGCACCAGGAAGGTGGGGCCGAGGCCCAGTGCCTCCTTGATCTGCGGGAAGACGTAGAGGCCGACGACGCTGCCGAAGCTGCCGACCATGCCGGTGACGCCGGTGCCCAGGGCGCGGATGTCGCTGTGGTACGAGAGGGCGGCGATGGACTTGCCGTTGGCGCCGGGGCCGGCGGAGTGGCAGAGGATGAACAGCACGGGCAGCAGGAACGCGACGGCCGTGGGGATCTTCCCGAAGGTCAGGCCCATGGCGACCAGGGCGGCGAACACCCCGGCGAAGCCGGCGGCGGAGGACAGGCGCAGGCCGAGGCGGCGGCCGAGCCAGGCGGAGGCGAGGCCGCCCGCGATGCCGAAGGCGTTGAAGACCATCGAGCCGACGGTGGCCTTCTCGAAGCTCTCGCCGAAGACGGCGAGGCTGATGACGGGCAGGTACCAGCCGACGGCGAAGTACTGCATCGACTGGCCCAGCGAGATCGCTGACGAGAGCACGGTACGCGGCAGATAGGCGCCCTTGAACAGCAGCCCGGCCCGGCGCGGTCCGGGCGCGGTGGCGGCGGGGGCGTCCGGGCCGGGGGCGCCGGCCTCGGCGTCGATGCCGTAGATCCGGGCGAGGTTGCGGACGGCGTCGCCGAGGCGGCCCTTGCTCGCCAGCCAGGCGGGGCTCTCGGCCAGCAGCGCGGCCTGGAGGGCGAGGAGGACGAGGGCGACGGCGCCCGCGGAGCCGACGGACCAGCGCCAGATGTCCGCTCCGGCGTCGAGCTTGAAGAAGACCAGGGCGAGGGCGAGGTTGCCGGTGCTGGCGGTGTACCAGACGGCTTGCCAGAGGTTGAGGCGTCCGCGGAGCGCGGCGGGGGTGTACTCGGCGAGCAGGGCCATCGCGACGGCGAAGTCGATGCCGTAGGCGACGCCGACGAGGACGCGGCCCAGCCAGACGGTGGTGAAGTCCCCGGCGAGGGCGGCGAGCAGAGCACCGGCGACGGCGAAGACCTTGGCGACGAGCAGCGGGGGGACCCGGCCGACGCGGGTGGCGAGCCAGCCGCCGACCGGGTTGAAGACGATCGCCAGGGCGGGCGCGGTGGCCGTCAGGACGGAGATCTGGGTGCTGCTCAGACGCATCTGGTCGGTCATCGGGCCCAGGCCGGCGCTCAGTGCCGCGTTCGAGTACGCGTCGAGGAACAGCCCGCCGAAGACGAGGTACCAGATGACGCGGGCCCGGCCGGTGAGCCGTCCCCGGCCGTCGATGAGCGCAACGACGTCGGCGACGCCAGTGACGCTCGGACGTTGTGCCATGAATCCGCCTTAGGGAAGGACCCGTCGGCGGTACGGCTGGGGAAAGCAGGCAGGACGAAACCACCGACAGGTGGTCTGTGTCTGTGCCTGTCCAGCGCCGCGGGTGGTGCCGCGGCGCGATTGCATGGCGAGCGTAAGAAGGGGCGGGAGTGACGTCAAGAGGTCGGTGAGGTTTCGTCGGGGGCGTCTCCCCGTGAACTCCCGCCCCCGGCGCCCCCTCACCGCCCGGCCGCGCGCACGCTCTCGCAGGTCAGCGGCGCGGGGCCGGGCCCGCCGGTGCGGGCGAAGCGCGGCCGGACGGCGCGCACGGCGGCGCCGAGCCGTTCGGCGTCCTCCCACGGCACCTCACCGAGCATCGGGGAGTCGCACCAGGCGTCCCGGGTGCCCGGGAGCAGCGGCGGTACACCACGACCGGCCGGGCGGCACCGTCGCCGGCCGTGATGCGCCGTCAGGCGTCGTGCGGATACCAGCGGAGCTCGATCGTGTTGCCGTCCGGGTCGCTGACGTACAGGGACTGGCCCTCGCCACGGGCGCCGAAGCGCGGCCCCGGGCCGTCGACCACCGTGAACTCCCCCGAGTCGATGACCTCCTGCCAGTCGACGGGCTCCACGACCAGGCAGAGGTGGTCGACGTTGGAGCCCTCACGGGGCCCCTCGACGAGGTCGATGATGGTCGTCGGGCTCACGCGCACGGAGGGGAACGGCGCCTCGCCCGCCCGCCAGGCGTCGACGCGGACCGGCTCCAGACCGAGGGGACCGCAGTAGAAGGCGAGCGCGCGCTCGATGTCGGAGACGTTCAGCACCAGGTGGTCGAAGGCGGTGACACGCATGAGAATTCCTCCCGGGCGCCGGGCCCTGCCGGGCACCGTCGGATGGGTGAAGGTGAAGCGGATGTAACGGGAACGTACAGGGCGGACCGGCGCGGCACATCGGCCGTCGGCCCTGGTCCGCAGGCCCTGGTCCGCTCGTCGGACCCACCCGGCCCCCATCCCCGCCGAGCCCGTCAGATCCCGGGGCGGGCCGGCCAGGCGTCCAGGAGGCGCCTGACGCAGTCGACGACGGCGGGTGCCACGGCCGTCATGGCCGGGCGCCACCCCGGTACGGCGTTCACCTCGCAGACCACGTAGGAGTCGTCGCCCGCGAAGAGGAGGTCCACCCCGGCGAAGGCGAGCCCCACGGCACGGGCCGCGCGTACGGCCAGTTCCTCCGCCCGCGGATGACGGCCCAGGCACAGCACGGCCGAGCCGCCGCGGGAGACGTTCGAGGCGAGGCCGCCGTCGGCGGAGGTGCGTACCGCGGCCGCCACGGGCCGCCCGTCGACCACGATGACGCGCAGATCGCGGCCGTGGGAGGAGGCCACATGCTCCTGGAGGAGGACCGGCGTGTCCCCCTCGGCTTCGACCGCCTCCCGCAGCCGGCGCGCGTCGGACGCGAGGAGGACCGCCTGGCCCTGGGTGCCGCTGACGGGCTTGACCACGCAGGGCACTTCGAGGCCGGGGACGTGGACGACGCCCTCCGGCGGGGCCGTGGCGTAGGAGAGGGTGCCGGGCACCGGCAGCCCGGCCAGGGCGAGTTCCTGGAGCTGCCACATCTTGTTGCGGGAGACGAGCAGGGCGTCCAGCGGGTTGACGAGCAGGGCGCCCATCCGCTCCAGATGCCGGAGCAGGGTCATCTCGCGGTCGTGGCGCATCGAGGCGGGGACCTGGCGTACGCACACCACACGCGGTGCGGGAAGCTCCCTCCCGCCCAGCGTGCCGAGGACCAGCCGTCCCTCGCGTACGCCCAGGACCAGTTCATCGGTGTGCCAGACGGCGAACCGGGGGCCGAAGGCCGCCCGGAACGCGTCGGCCAGCTCACTCGTCGAGCGCCGCAGGGTGGCCGGGTGCGCGCGCACCAGCATCCACACCTCGTCCGGCTCCGTCGGAGCGGCGCGTCCCATGTGCCCTCCCGCCCGCGGCCCGCGCGGCCGCGCCCGTCGTGTCCCGGGACCGCCTCCCGGTCAGCAGTCCCGGTAAACGTACCCCGCTCCCTCGGTCGCCGGCCGCAGGTCGCGGTCGCGCAGGGTGAGGGAGAGGCCGGCGCCCCAGCGTCGGCAGGCGTCCTCGAAGTCCTTCTTCCCGTACTCGATGGCGAAGATCCGGTTCTGGTAGGCGTCGGCGAAGGCGGGGCACTCCTTGTAGCGCCCGCACTCCTCGACGACGGCGAAGTCGAACCCGGTGCTGTCGCGCGCGTCCAGGAGTTCGGCGGTGTTCTTCTGGGCGATGGCCAGTCCGCGCCGGTGGGCGCGGTCGGTGAGCAGCTTGGCGAAGGCGACCGCGTCCTTGTCGGTGAGCAGGCCGCCGGAGCGGGTGTACGAGTCCAGGTTGTCCGGCTCGACCGCGTCGAACCCGTCCTTCGCGCAGCCGTCGATCCAGGGCCCGACGATGGCGAGGAGGTCCGTGCGCTTTTCGCGGGTGGAGATGTCGAGCAGCACCTCGCCCCAGTCCTCGTCGACCACGGGAGTGCCGTCGGCCTTCTTCAGCAGCAGGTCGGGGTGGTGGGTCCGCCACCAGTCGACGGCGTCGTCCGGCTGGGTCTGGAAGGCGTTGACGTAACAGATGTTGTACAGTCCGGGCGCGGGCCGCTCGGACCGGTCGCGGGCGACGGCCCGTACCCCCTTGGGCGGGGTGTAGGCGCCGCCGAGCTGGTAGTCGAAGACGGCGTTGGGCTCCGGCTTGCGTATCGACGGCGCCGCAGCGCGCCCGTCGGGGGCCGCCGGCCCGGCCGAGGCGTCCGGCGCGCAGCCGGTCGCCAGAACGACCCCGACGAGCGTGGCCAGAACCCCTGCGTGTCTGCGTGCCGTTGCGTCCATGGACGAGCGGTCTCCCTCGGTGCGTACGGACGACGCGGGCACCCCGCCCGCGTCCGCACCATCTTCGCCCGTCCCGGACGCGCACGGAAAACCCGGACGTCCCGGGCTTCTCCTTCTTTCCACGCGGCGGGGCCCCGGGGCGATCGCTGCCCGACCGTCCCGGGGCCCCGGTCCGGCCGCGTGACGGACGGCCGGACATCCGACGGTCAGTCCACGGAGAAGTCGTCGCCGTAGACGCTGCCCTGCCCGTACCAGCCGTGCAGAGAGACGGTGACGGTGCCGGTCGCGTCCGTGGTGAACGGGACCTTCAGCTGCTGCCAGCCGGAGGACGAGGTCCAGGCGCTGGCCGTGGCGCCGCCGCGCACCCCGAGGTAGGCGTGCTGCCCCTGTACCCAGCCGCTGAGCGTGTACGTCGTGCCGGGGGCGAGGGTCAGTTTCTGGGAGCAGTCGCCGAGCTGCGTCGCGGTGGCCGCGGCCTTGAGCGCGTAGCCGCCGTCGTGCACCGGCGAGGTGACGGTGGCGCCGCCGTTCTCGCAGGTCCAGGGCCCGAGGTCACCGCTCTCGAAGTTGCCGTTGACCACCGCGCCGGTGCTGCCGCCGGGGCCGGAGACGGTGAGTGTGTAGACGGTGGAGTGGCTGGTCGTACCGGCTGTGCCGGTGACCTTGATCTGGTACGTGCCGGGGGCCGCGGACGCGGTGGTGCCCAGGGTGAGCCGCGCCGAGCCGCCCGCGGTGACCGAGGACGGGCTGAGGTCCGCCGTCACCCCGGAGGGCGCGCCGCTCGCGGTCAGCGTCACGTTCCGGGCAGTGCCGGAGGCCACGTCGGTCTTGACGGTGGTGGTGACGGAACCGCCGGGGGCGACGGAGCCGGAGGCCGGTGCCGCGGCGAGGGAGAAGTCGTCGGCGACGGGCCCTCCGGCGCCGCTGAACGGCGCGAAGGTGTGGGTGAAGTACCAGGTGTCCTGGGCGATGCCGGAGCAGGTGTCGGAGCCGCCGGTGCCGGGGCAGCCGCCGTTGTCCCGCTGGAGGGCCCAGAACGAGAGGGTGTTGATGCCCTTGGCGGTGGCCCAGTCGTAGACGGTCTTGGCGTTGTCGGTGGTGAAGGTCTCCGCCGGGCCGTAGTCGTCGATGCCCGGCATCTCGGTGACGCCGACCATTCCCCAGAGTTCGGCGCTGCTCTTGTCGGGGTACAGCGCGGCGAGTTGCTTCTGGAGCCCGGTGGCCGCGGTCTTGGTGTCCTCGGCCATGTCGTGCTGGGCGCCGTCGTAGTAGTCGAACGTCATGAGGTTGACGACGTCGACCTTCGCCCCGTTGGAGACGGCGTTGCGCAGCACCGCGCGCCCGCTGTCGGCGAGGCCGCTCGTCGTGGTGGGCAGGGTGTAGGAGATCTGGAGGGACCGGCCGTTGGCGGCGGCCCATTCCTGGACCTTCTTGATCGCCTTGTTGCGGCGGTCGATGCCGGCGCTGTTCTCCAGCGAGTTGTCCTCGATGTCCATGTCGAGGCGGGGCACGTCGTAGGTGGTGACGACCTTCTCGTAGGCCGCCGCGATGGCGTCGACGTCCGTACAGCTGTCGGCGATCTCGGTGCCGCCGTTGTCGGCCGCGTACCCCCCGAAGGAGGGGATCACATCGCCGCCGCGGGAGCGGAGGGTGGTGATGTCCTTGCCGTAGACGGACGAGGAGATGGGCTGTCCGGTGTCGCCGTCCCAGTACGGCGTGCACGACCCCCGCGCCTCGGTCTGGACGAAGGCCATGGTCAGATACTTGGCCCCGGACTTCTGCGCCAGGTCGGCGGGGCTGTCGGGGTTGTACGTCTCGAAGTAGGGCGCGAAGACGTGCGCGGGCAGTCCCGCGCCGGCGGACGGCACGGTGGCGGCCGGCGCGGCCGCCGCGGTCGTCAGCACGAGCCCGGCGGAGGCCGCCACGGTGGTCAGCACGGCCACCAGCGCACGAACCGTTCTCGGTCGTCTCATACCAGTACTCCCGGTGGGGGTGGAGAACGACAGGGGGAATCACACGGTGGAACCGCCCGCAAGGGGCGTCGGAACCTGTACCTGTGAACCCGGCCGGGCATCACCGGCCACACGGCCCCGCACGAACCGCGCAGCCCGACCATGATTGGTCTGGACCATCAACACGTCAAGATGTCACGCACGTTCGTTTGCCGAAGCCCGTCCGCCGTCCCCGCGGACCGCCCCCTCGTCGCGTTCCGCGCACGAGCGCCCCGGGCCGGATCAGCCCGCCCGGGAGCGTGACGGGCGGACGGCCAGGTACCCGGCGAGCGCGGCAACGGCGCCGACGGCCTCGGCGAGCGCGGTGGCGGTCTTCTTCGGGAACCACGTCGGCTCGTACATGTCCGGCAGCGGGCCGAGCGCCCCCACATCCACGTACCGGTAGAGCAGTACGGCGCCCAGGGCGGAGACGGACACCAGGAAGGCGAACGCCCACACCGCCCTCCGACGGCCGGCGACCACGACGAGGAGGGCGGCCAGGGACGCCGCGGCGGCCTCGGCGCGGAACAGCGTGCCCTGGCTGATGCGCTGTCCGACCTGGTCGTACGCGGGAGCGAGGCCGGCGTGGACGTACGCGTTCACCGCCAGGGCCGCGGCGGTCACCGCCTGGAGCACCCGGTGCGCGACACCCCGCGGGCCGGCGCGGTGCCCGTGACCGCCGGGCCTAGGAGCCGCCACGGCCGCCCGTCCCGGGGGCCGGCGAGGGCGAACCACCCTCGGTGACCTGGAGTTTGGCGTCCATGCCGAGTGCCTTGTGGTCGGCGATGGGACACCACAGGTCGTAGCTTCCCGCCCGGAGCGTGACGGTGAACCGTTCCTTGCCGCCCGGAGGGATGGTAGCGGTCTTGGTGGTCGGCACACCGGGCCCGGAGATGGCCAGCGCGTGGGCCACGTCCCCGGCGTTCTCCGCGACGAACGTGTACGTGCCCGGGGCCACCCGCGAGCGGGAAAGGCCCAACGCGTACTCCTTCTCCGTCACCGTGATCTCCGCGGCGGGCCGCCCGGTCGGACCGGGACTCCTGGCCGGCCCCGGGGCCGGGCCGTTGGAGCACGCCGCGGCCGCGGTCAGCGCGGCCCCCACCAGGAGCCGTGTTCCGCGGCGGACCCGCCTCCTGCCCCTGTCCGCCCCGTTCCGCCGCGCGTGAAGGTTCCGCAACGGGAGTACGGCCATGTCCTCGCCTCCTTCCCGCACGAGACTGGCGCACTCTCCCGGCCGGCCGGACGACGACACTCACCGCGCGCCGCTCATCCACCCGGTCGGATCAGGACGGGCGGGCACGCGACGCGGAACAGCAACCCGAAAACGCTCGAAGGCCCCGCTCCACTTTTGTGGAACAGGGCCTTGACCTGCGCGGAAGGCTTCCGACATCACTGTCGGGACGACAGGATTTGAACCTGCGACCCCTTGACCCCCAGTCAAGTGCGCTACCAAGCTGCGCCACGTCCCGTTGCCCGTTCGGTCCGGTGCATTCCCGGCCCGACCGCGCAGAAAGAACAATACCGCATGTCAGAGGGTGCGTGACGCCAGGGAACGCCGGGCGCGGTGCGCGCCAGCGCCGCGACCCGCCCTTGACCTCAAGCTAGGTTGAGGTTGCAGGCTGGGCGCATGACGCACGTAACGACGTCCTTCGACGAACTTCCCGCTCTGATGAGCCTGATGACCGGCGACGAGAAGCACGGGCCGGCCGCCACCTCGACCCTCGACGCGCTCTGGGTCCTCTACGACCGTGTGCTGCGGGTCTCCCCCGGCACCGCCGAGGACCCGGACCGGGACCGCTTCCTGCTGTCCAAGGGGCACGGGCCGATGGCGTACTACGCGATCCTCGCCGCGAAGGGCTTCTTCCCCGCCGACTGGCTGCCGGGGTTCGGCGGCTACGACTCGCCGCTCGGGCACCATCCGGACCGGGTCCTGGTGCCGGGCGCCGAGATCAGCAGCGGCTCGCTCGGGCACGGGCTGCCGCTGGCCGTCGGTACCGCGCTGGGGCTGCGGGCGCAGGGCCGTACGGGGCCCGCCGTCTGGGTCCTCATCGGCGACGCCGAGCTGGACGAGGGCAGCAACCACGAGGCGCTGGCCTTCGCGGGCTCGGCCGGGCTGGAGCGGCTGCACACCCTCGTCATCGACAACGCCTCCGCCAGCCACGCCCGGCCCGGTGGGATCGCCGCCCGCTTCGAGGCGGCGGGCTGGTCCACCACGACCGTCGACGGCCGCGACCACGAGGCCCTGTACAAGGCGTACACCGCCGCGCACCCCGGCCTGCCGCACGCGGTGATCGCCCGGGTCGAGCCCAAGGGCCACTGAGCGCCCCGCGTTTTCCGAGACCAGGACTTTTGAGAGGTTTTCATGACGGACACCATGCGCGACCGCTTCGCCTCGGTCGCCTCGCGACTGCTCGACGACGACCCCCGGCTCGCGGTCGTCCTCGCCGAGATCGGCAGGGACGGTTTCGCCGACGCGGCACGACGCCACCCCGACCGGCTGATCAACGTCGGCATCAGGGAACAACTGCTGATCGGCGTCGGCGGCGGGCTGGCGCTGACCGGGATGCGGCCGATCGTGCACACCTTCGCCAGCTTCCTGGTGGAGCGGCCCTTCGAGCAGGTGAAGCTGGACTTCGGGCACCAGGGGGTGGGCGGCGTCCTGGTGAGCGCCGCCGCCTCGTACGACTGGCCGGAGGGCGGCTTCACCCATATGTCCCCCGGGGATGTCGCCCTGATGGACACCCTCGACGGCTGGACCGTGCACGTCCCCGGCCATCCCGACGAGGCCGAGGCCCTGCTGCGGCATGCCGCGGCGGCGGGCGACGAGTCGGTGTACGTACGGCTCTCCGTGCAGGTCAACGCGGAGCCGCGGCCGGTGGACGGGGGGCGGTTCCACACGGTGCGCGAGGGCCGTGCGGGGGTCGTGGTCGCCGTCGGGCCGATGCTGGACCAGGTGCTCGCCGCGACGGAGGGAATGGATGTGACGGTGCTGTACGCGACGACCGTGCGTCCCTTCGACGCCGCCGCGCTGCGCGCCGCCACCGGCGCTGCCACCACCGATGTGGTGCTGGTGGAGCCGTATCTCGCGGGGACCTCGGTCCGCTGCGTCGACGAGGCACTGGTGGACGTGGCGCACCGGACCCTCGGGCTCGGTGTCGGCCGCCGGGAGCTGCGGCGCTACGGGACGCTCGACGAGCACCTCGCCGCGCAGGGCCTGGACGCGCGTGGTCTGCGGGCGCGGATCGCGGGGTTCCTGGGGCGGTAGGGCCCGCCGCCACCACCGCGTCCGTCTCGCGGCGGTGTGCCGCGCCGCCGCTCAGACCCGGGCGTCGAGCCAGGCCAGCAGGTCCGCGTGGACCTCGTCGCGGTTGGTCTCGTTGAGGATCTCGTGCCGGGCGCCGGGGTAGGCGCGCCAGGTCAGATCGCGGGTGCCGAGGTAGCGGAAGTCCTCCAGGAGTTCGGCGACGAGGGTCAGCCGCTGGTGGCAGGGGTCCTGGTCGCCGACCGCGAGGTGGACGGGGAGGGCCGCCGGGACGCGGGCGAGGTGGCGGGGATCGTTGATCTTGCGGATCGCGCGGATCCAGTCGAGGGCGAGTCCGGCGCAGAACGGGATGCCGCACGCCTCGTCGGCGACATAGCGGTCCACCTCGGCGGTGTCGCGGGAGAGCCAGTCGAAGCCGGTGCGGTGGGGGAAGGGGTCGTTGAAGGAGGCGAAGGCGCGGAGGAGGAAGGGGGAGAGCGCGTCGCGGCCGCGGTCGGCGATCTCCGCCTCCAGTTCCGCGGCGGTGGATTCGAGCTCGGTGCCGGGCAGGGTGCGGAAGGTGCCGGTGAGGATCAGTCCGGCCAGGTCGGCGCCGTACTCCTGGGCGTAGTCGCGGGCGAGCATCGCGCCCATGCTGTGGCCGAGGAGGACCAGCGGGAGTCCGGGGTGCGCGGCGGCCGTGTGGTCGCCGAGGCGCTTGAGGTCGGCGACCGTCGCCCGCCAGGCGTCCTCGCCGGCCACCCCGAGGCCGCCGGTGGAGGGCGCCGTGGCGCCGTGCCCGCGGTGGTCGGAGGCGACGACGGCCATCCCGCGCGCGGCGAGGAAGCGGGCGAACCGGTCGTAGCGCCGGGCGTGTTCACCGGCGCCGTGGGCGATCTGGACGAGGGCGCGCGGCGGCGCGGACTCCGGCAGCCAGGTGTAGGTGGCGATCCGGGCGCCGTCCGGGGCCCGGTGGAACTCCTGCTGCATGGCCGGCATGGCGTCGCCTCCTGACCGCGAGGGGGCCGGGCCGGGACCGGCCACGGCCCGCCCCACTCTCCCGCGCCGGGGCGGGACGCGCCAAGGGGCGCGCGTGGCGTTGTGTCCCCTCCACCCACGCGGCGTGACAGGATCGGGCGGCTTCCGCCGGGGTGTGCCCGCGCGCCGTCCGCCCGGAGAACGGTGCGCGCGGTAGTCCGCGGAGGGCCCGCGGCACCCCGGTCCCGTGCCCGCAACCCCTCGCACCGGGAGGACCGTTGGACACCTCATCACCGACCGAGCACCCCCTCCCGGCCCTCAGCCGCCGCCGGTTCCTCAGGAGCACCGCCACGGCGGCCGCGGTGGCCGGGCTGTCGGACATCGCCGTCCCCGTGACCGCCGCTCCCCCGGACGGCGCCTCCCCCACCGTCCTCTCCTTCACCGCCGCCACCAACGGCGCCGCGACGCTCTCCCCGGACGGGAGACGGCTGGTCGCCGAGATCCAGAGCGTCCTGTGGTCCCTGCCCCGTGACGGCGGCGAGGCGGTGGCGCTCACCCCGGCCGGGCTGGAGCCGACCCGGCCGGTGTTCTCGCCCGACGGCAGCGCCCTCGCCGTGTGCGCCTACCGCGACGGCGGATTCCACCTGTGGACGCTGCGCCCGGACGGCACCGGGCTGCGGCAGCTCACCGACGGCCCCTGGGACGACCGCGGCCCGGCCTGGTCGCCGGACGGCAGCCGGATCGCGTTCGCCTCGGAACGCGGCGGCGACCCGGTGGCCGGCAGCGCGTACCGCGTCCACGTCCTGGACGTCGGCACCGGGCGTCTGACGCGGGTGACCGGGCGCGCCGGGCAGGACGGGCCGCACCAGGACGGCGTCTGGGAGGACTTCGACCCCTGCTGGTCCCCGGACGGCTCGCGCCTGTGGTGCGTACGGGGGCACCTGTCCGGCGGCACGCTGGCCTCCCGTACCGTCGTCTCGGTGCCCGCCGACGGCCGCGGGCCGGTGCGCACCGAGCACACCGGGACGGCCGGGGCCCAGATCATGGCGCCCGCGCTGTCCCCGGCCGGACGCCTCGCGTATCTGCGCACCACACCCGCTCCGGGCCCCACCTGCACCCTGGTGGTGGACGGCCGGGCGGTGGCGGTGGGCGGGGACGTGGCGCCGGTGCCGCCGCGCTGGGTGGGGGACGACACGCTGCTGCTGACGGTCGGCGGGCAGTTCCGGTTCGTCCCGGTGGACGCGCCCGGCCGGGCGCGGGCCGTGCCGTTCACCGCGCGCCTGCCGCTGGAGCGGCCCCGTTACCGCGCCGGGGACCACGGCTTCGACCGGACGGCGGTGCGCCCGGTGCGCGGGGTGCACCTGCCGGCCCTCTCCCCCGACGGGCGGCGCATCGCGTTCGCCGCCCTCGGCTCGCTGTGGCTGGCGCCCGTCGCGGGCGGCGCCCCGCGCCGGCTCGTCCGGGTGCCGGCCACCCGTTATCTCCTCGCGCCGAGCTGGTCCCGCGACGGCCGTTTCCTGCTCTACGCGGACGACCGGGACGGTCTGTTCACCGTCCGCCGCCGCGATCCGGACTCCGGCGAGGAGAGGGTGCTGGCGTCGGGCGGACGGGTGCATCCGGCGCTCTCGCCCGACGGGCGGCGGCTGGCCGCGCTGGACATGGCGGGCAACCTCGTCGTACGGGACATCGAGGGTGGGACGGAGACGGTGGTGGCCGCGCCGATGGAGCAGGGCGGGCTGCCGGGGCGCCCGAGCTGGTCGCCCGACGGCCGCTACCTGGCGCTCTGCGACCGCAACCGGCTCAGCCACCGCTTCCGGGAGGGCTACCACCTCATCCGCATCGCCGACACCGTCACCCGTGCGCACCGGCTGCACGCCTTGGCACCGCACACCTCCCTCTCCGATCGGTACGACTCCGGCCCGGTGTGGTCGCCCGACGGCCGTCATCTCGCGGTGATCTCCGAGTCCGCGCTGTGGGTGCTGCCGGTACGCCCCGACGGCCGCCCGGACGGCGCGCCGCGCCGGCTGACCGACGAGAGCGCCGACCACCCGTCCTGGTCCGGCGACAGCCGCACCCTCCTGTATCTGTCGGCGGGCCGGCTGCGGCTCCTCGACGTGGCGGGCGGGCCGCCCCGGACCGTTCCGCTGTCCCTGGAGACCCGCCCGGCGCGCGGCCGCGACACCGTCGTCCACGCCGGGCGCCTGTGGGACGGCACGGGCCGGTCGGTGCGCGAGGACGTCGATGTGGTGGTGCGTGAGGGACGGATCACCGCCGTCACCCCGCACCGCGCCCGGCGGCACACGGCCCGCCGGGTGGACGCCTCCGCGCACACCGTGCTGCCGGGCCTGTGGGACGCCCACACCCACCCCTGGCAGACGACGTACGGCGGGCGGCAGACCACGCTCCAGCTCGCCTACGGCATCACCACCACCGTCTCCTGGGGCGGCTTCGCCTATGAGCAGGCCCGGCTGCGCGAGGCGCTGGCCTGCGGAGAGCTGGCCGGGCCCCGGCTGCTGACCTGCGGGGAACTGCTGGACGGCAGCCGGGTCGCGTACAGCATGGGGCGGGCCCACCGCACCCGCGCCGGGTGGCGGCGCTCGCTGGAGCGGGCCGCGGCCCTGGAGTGGGACGTGGTCAAGACGTATGTACGGGCGCCGGGCTGGGCGATGGCCCAGGCCGCGCGCTTCGCGCACCAGCGGCTGGGCGCCCGGACGGGCAGCCATCTGCTCTCCCCCGGCGTCCAGACGGGCCAGGACCTGACGACGCATCTCCAGGCGACGCCGCGGCTGGAGTTCGGGCACGCGGTGTCCGCGACCGGGCACGCCTCTCAGGACGTGGAGGAGATCTACACCGCCACCGACTTCCGTCTGGTCATGACGCCGTTCCCGGCGCACGCGCTGCTGGGCGACGACCCGTCGCTGGCGCGGGACGTGCGGGTGACGCGGCTGATGCCGCCGTGGGACACCGCCGCCGTACAGGCGGATGCGCGGCGGCGGCCCACGGCACGGGAGTTGGCGGGCATCGACGTGGAGGTGGGGATCTACCGGCGGGTGCTGGCGGGCGGCGGGCTGGTGGCGCTGGGCACCGACCAGCCGCTGACGCCCGTGGGGCTGGCGCTGCACCTGGGGCTGCGGGCACTGCACCGGGGCGGGCTGAGCGCGGTGGAGGCGTTGCGTACGGCGACGGTGCTGCCCGCGAGGGTGTTCGGCGCCGAGCGGGACCTGGGCACGCTGGAGGCCGGGAAGCTGGGTGATATGACCGTCGTCGACGGGGACCCGTTCACCGATTTCGCGTCACTTGTGCGCACCACCGCCGTACTGCGTGGCGGACTGCTGTTCGAGCAGCGGGAGTTGGTGGAGTCCTTCCCGGACCGCGCGGACCCCGCTCCGCATGCACAAGCGGCGGCGTGGGACGGCGGGGGCTCCGGCACCGACTGGTTGGCGGTGGGGCGGGCGCTCCGCCGCGAGACCTGCTGAGACGTCCCGTGAGGGTGCGGCGCCGTGTCCGCGGCCGGGGCGGGTGGCGCGTGGTGGCGCGGTTCCGGTGACCTCCGCGACCGCTCCCTCCCGTCACGAAAATCCCGCCCCTTGCGCACCTTGGGCCTCCTTCAACACTTCGCATAGATACGGCAGGCCCATGTTTCACACGCGGCGTTTCAGGTATGCCAACGGGTATTGCCCGCGGTAAGCACAGGAACACGGGGAGCGAGGACGGTGGCACACCAGACACCGGTCTCCCGCTCCTGCGCGGCAGCGGCGGCACGGAACGTAGTCGGAGGAGGGCTCGTCTTGCACCGCTATTTCACCGACCAGCGACATGAGGCGCTCAGGCACCGGGTGCGCGATTTCGCCGAGCGCGAGATCCGTCCCCGGGTCGCGGAGATGGAGGCGGGCCGTACGGTCTGCCCCGATCTGTCCCGCCTGATCGCCCGCCAGGGGTGGATAGGCGCGACCGTGCACCGCGCGTACGGCGGGATGGGCGCCGGCCACCTGGCCAAGACCCTCATCATCGAGGAACTGTCCCGGGTGAGCGCCGCGATGGGCGCCATGGCGCAGGCGTCCCAACTGGGCGTGGCGAAGATCGTGCACTTCGGCAGCGAGGAGCAGAAGAAGACCTGGCTGCCGGCCGTCGCCGCGGGCGAGTGCCTGCCCACCATCGCGGTCACCGAGCCGGAGTGCGGCGGCCATGTCCTGGGGATGGAGAGCACCGCCGTCCGCGACGGCGACGACTACGTCCTCAACGGCCACAAGATCTACGTCGGCAACAGCCATATCGGCGATCTGCACGGCGTGATCGTGCGCACCGGAGAGGGGGCCCGGGGCCTGTCCGCGTTCCTCGTGGAGGCCGACCGGCCCGGACTGCGCGTCGGCGCCCAGCGGCCCGCGATGGGCCTGCACGGCTTCGGCTTCGGCGAGCTGTTCCTCGACAACTGCCGTGTCCCGGCGGCGAATCTGCTGGGCCGGGAGGGCGACGGGCTGTCCGTCGCCTATTCGTCGAGCGTGCTCTACGGGCGGCCCAACCTCACCGCGGTGTCGCTCGGCGTCCACCAGGCGGTACTGGACGAGACGACGCGCTTCTGCGTGGAACGGCAGCGCTACGGGCGCCCGTTGGCCGACCTCGACCACATCACCCTCAAGCTCGGCCGCATCCAGTCCCGGCTGCTGACCGCGCGACTGGCCGCGTATCACGCGGTGCATCTGCTGGACAGCGGGAAGCCGTGCGACCCGGAGCTGATGAACGCCAAGCTGGTGAACGTCGAGTCCGCGCTGGACTCGGCGCGCGACGCGATGGAGATCCATGCCGCGTGCGGGCTGTTCACCGACCGGCCCGTGGAGCGCTTCCTGCGCGACGCGCACCACATCCTCGCCCCGGCCGGCACCTCGGAGGTCCAGCTGCTGCGGCTGGGCGAGGTGGCGCTGGGGCGGGCGAAGGGCGAGTGGTCGTCGCGGCTGGCGGACCTGGTGCGGCTCGACCCGTCGGAGCGTACGGAGGAGACGTTCCCGCCCGGCGCGGCGGGGACAACGCCGGTGACGGCGGCGGAGGCGGAGGCCGCGGTGGCCGCCGCCCTGCCCGGTCCGCGCAGCGCCGCGGACGCGGGCCGTCCCTCCCGTCTCACGCGCCTGAGATGAAGGACGGCCGCCGCGGACCGGGGGACGGTCCGCGGCGGCACGGGAGGGAGCGGGTCAGGCGGACGGGACACCGCCCTGTTCCCACTCCATCCGGTGGATCCGCTCGACGAGTTCGGCGGCCATCGCCTTGATCGTCTCCAGTCCCTCACGGCCCCAGGGCCGCGGTTCGAGGTCCACCACGCACACGGTGCCCAGCGCGGTACCCGTACGGTCGATCAGCGGCGCGCCGAGGTAGGAGCGGATGCCGATCGCGTCGACGACGGGGTTCCCCGCGAAGCGGGGGTAGTCGCAGACGTCCTCCAGCACCAGCGCCTTGCGGCGGACCACGACGTGCGGGCAGTAGCCGTGGTCGCGGTCCATCACCCGCCCCGGGTGCGCGCTCGCCGGGGCGGGGCCCAGTTCGACGGGTTCCTTGTCCTGGGCGGGGGTGTAGAGCCCGGCGAAGTACTGGCGTCGTTCGTCGAGGAAGTTGACCATCGCGTAGGGCGCGTTGGTGGTCCGGGCCAGTTTGCGGGCGAACGCGTCGAAGGCGGGCAGCGGCGCGTCCCCGAGCCCCAGGGCCCGCAGCCGCGCGGCGCGCTGGGGCGCCTCGTTGTCCTGGGGGGTGCGCAGCAGGTGGCGCGTGGGGTCGTAGGAGAGGTACGAGGCGTGGGCGGCGAGGCGCTTCATGGCAGCTCCGGGGCGGCGGGGACAGTGGTGAGCAGATGCCGGACGAGGGACACCAGGACATGGCCGGCCGAGCTGTACCGGCGGGCGTCGCAGAGCAGGACGGGGACGTCGGGCGACAGGTCCATGGCGACGCGTACCTCGTCGGGCGCGTAGCGGTGGGAGCCGTCGAACTCGTTGACGGCGACGACGAAGGTGATGCCCCGGCGTTCGAAGAAGTCGACGGCGGCGAAGCACTGGTCGAGGCGGCGGGTGTCGGCGAGGACGACCGCGCCCAGCGCGCCGTGGGACAGCTCGTCCCACATGAACCAGAAGCGCTCCTGGCCGGGGGTTCCGAAGAGGTAGAGCACATGGGCGGGTTCGAGGGTGATCCGCCCGAAGTCCATGGCGACGGTGGTGGTGGTCTTCTCCTCGACGCCGGCCAGGTCGTCGTGGCCGACGCTGACCTGGGTGAGGAGTTCCTCCGTGCTGAGGGGTTCGATCTCGCTGACCGCGCCGACGAAGGTGGTCTTGCCGACCCCGAAGCCGCCCGCCACGAGGATCTTCAGCGCGGTCGGGAAGACGGGGTCGTCCGCCGGGGTCGGCGGTGCGGGCGCGAGGACGCCGGGGCCGGCCCCGGCGGGGTCACAGTCGTTTGCGTAGGCCATGCAGTACCGCCTCCAGGAGGGCTCGGTCGTTCCGGGGCGCGCATCCCGCCGTGGCGGCGGGGGCCCGTGCGGTCAGCGCCCCGCAGTCGACGAGGTCGGCCAGGAGCACCTTGGTGACGACGGCGGGCAGCCGGATGTGGGCGGCGATCTCGGCGACCGAGACGGGTCCGCCGCAGAGCCCCAGCACCTGGGCGTGGTCGGGGCTCTGGCTGACGGCCGGCCGACGCCCGGTGGCGATCACCATCGTCAGCAGGTCGAAGTGGGCGGTGGGACGGGTGCGCCCGTTGCTGATGGTGTACGGACGGACCAGGCGGCCCGCCTCGTCGTCGTACCACGGGGGTTCCTGGCCGCCCCGCCGCCGGCGACGCAGCGTCATGGTCAGTGTCCGTCCGCGGACGCCGCCGGGCGGCGCGGCGGTGTGGACAGGTACGGCCTCACGCTCTTGACCAGCATCCCCATCTCGTACCCCAGCACCGCCACATCGGCCTCGCGGCCCGCGAGGACGGACAGGCAGGCGCCCGATCCCGCGGTGGAGACGAACAGGAAGGTGGACTCCAGCTCGACGACGACCTGGAGGACGTCGTCGCCCTCCCCGAAGCGTGTCCCGGCGCTGCGGGCGAGGGAGTAGAGGCCGGAGGAGAGCGCCGCCATGTGGTCGGCGCTGTCGGGGTCGAATCCGTGGGCGGCCTTGACCAGGCCGTCGGAGGACAGCAGGAGCGCGCTGCGGGCGTGCGGTACGCGTTGCACGAGACCGGTCAGCAGCCAGGACAGGTCCGTGTGCTGAGCGCCCTGCGGCTGTGCGTGCGCCGGCGTGTGCAGATCACTCACCATGGTTGTGGTCGTCTCCTCGGGGGCGGCCCGTCGGGGCCTCGTGGTCGCGGTTGTCGTACGGAGGGGTGCCGGCCGGTACGGCGTGTTCGCCGTTCCGGGGCGGGGTGAGGTCGGGTCCGGCGGCGACATGGCCGGCCGCGTAGGCGTCGTCGGAGAGGCTGACACCGCGTCGGAAGGCGGCCATCAGCCCGGGGTCGTGCTCCGGTTCCGGGCCGTCGCGGTGGCGGGCGCCGGGCAGGATCGGCTCGCC